>JAITGW010000204.1 GCA_031280325.1 Oscillospiraceae bacterium | reverse complement strand
TCCCGCGCCGCAAACATCGCGGTCATGCGCTCTCTGGCGTACTCCGCCGCGCCATCGCCCAATACATACTCGTGCTTTCCCAGCATACCGGAAAATATTGCGAAAAGCTCTTCCGCGTCATAGTCCGGAAAGTCAAAATATCTGTTAAAGCGGCTCTCAAGCCCGGGATTGCTCTCGATAAAGCGCTTCATCTCATCCCTGTATCCCGCGACGATTACCACAAGCTTGTCCCTGTTATCCTCCATGAGCTTAAGCAGCGTCTCAATCGCCTCGCGTCCAAAGTCATTCTCCGCGCTCTTCGGTGCGAGAGCGTATGCCTCATCAATAAAAAGTATCCCGCCGAGCGCGTTCTTGACGACCTCCGCCGTTTTCGGCGCGGTTTGTCCGACATATCCCGCGACAAGTCCGCCGCGGTCCGTCTCCACAAGCTGACCTTGCGGCAGTACGCCGATAGTCCGGAACAATTCCCCCATTATCCGCGCGACGGTGGTTTTCCCCGTACCCGGGTTCCCGGTGAATACCATGTGCAGACTCATCGGCGGAACGGAAAGCCCGTTTTCCTTACGCATTTCGCGCACCTTGACAAGGTTAATAAGACTCACGACGCTTTCTTTGATGCCCGCAAGCCCCACAAGCGCGTTAAGCTCCTCCATAAGTTCCGCCTGTGCGCGCGGCTTGCCCGCGTTTTCCCGCGGAGTCTCCTCCGGCTGCGCCGCATCGCCCTGCGCGCGCGCGCCGTCCGTCGGAGCATCAGGCAACGAGTGCGGCGGAGGGGAGAGCGCGTCAAGCTCCGACACGATCTTCTCCGCCTCCTCGATCGAGCCGAGCAGGTCGTCATATGCCCCCCCCGGCTTTTTGACCTTGGGTGCGGCAGTGCCGGGCGCGCCGGTTTTCGCGGAACCCGACAAGCCGCCGAGCATATCGGCAAAGCCCGCCAACGAGTCTAAATACGACTTTGACGGCTTGATATTCAGTTCAGAGCGCTTTTTCGGCGTCGATTTATCATCCATGCGATACGTCTATTTCCCCCGGCGGCCGCGCGGGACCTTTCTGTCATAGGCCCGCGTGCCGGATATTTTACTGTCGGAATCCTGCATAAACCGACGCAGCTTGTCCTCAAACGTCGCAGACGGCTCCGCCGCGTTCACATACTGCGGTCGCGGCGGAGCCGGGTCGTTTTGCCGCGCGCCGCCCTCGCGCCTCGTAAACTGCGGCCGCGCGCTTCGCTCCGTCGCAGAAGATGGCGGCAGCGCCGCCTTTATCGACAGATTGAGCTTACCGTTTTCAAGTCCGATGACCTTGACGGAAACCTCCTGCCCCACCGTCAGAAACTGCGCCACGTCGCTGACGTAGGTGTTCGCAATTTCCGATATGTGTACAAGCCCCGATTTGCCCGGGGCGACCGACACAAACGCGCCGAATTTCGTGATTCCCGTGACCTTGCCTGTAAGGACGCTGCCCAGCTCTATCTCCATATTACCCTCTCACCGCCAAGTTGTGCTTTCAGTACTGCGTTTCTATAAGCCGCCCTATCCGCCGAAAACCTGCTCTCCCGGCATGACATAGCCATACTCCTCGCGCGCCACGTCCTCCAGAACATCGGGATCGTTGCTGTTCTCAATCCGGTATTCAAGCAGACCGTTTTCCTCTTCCAGCGCGGCAATCTCCGCCTTTTTCGCGTCACGCTCCGCCTTTACTTTTTGATACTTTGCGTTTATGCCGATTATCTGGTAAATCAGGAACAGCGCCACGGCGATAAGCGCCGCTTTCGTAAGTATATTCGTGCGTTTGCGCATGGTACACGCTCTCCTTTGAATTTCGGTATGAGCGCCGCATGGCGCTTCGTTCCTCAAATATATACCATTTTCTCCGATAAATAAAGAGTTTTTTTGAGAATCGCGTAAATTTTTTTATCATTTGCCATAAAAATACGACCGGCGAGACCAAAAGTCGCAGCGCCGCGGTGACTCCGTCGGCTATTTTGCGGAAAATCACAAGCGCCGCGCGGGAGAGCACAAGGAAATACATCGCCATGCCGCACACCGCGATGACGCACAAAACAATTCTGCCGCGCCCGCCTCCGACCGTCAGTCCAAGCGCGAAAAGCGCGAGTCCCGCAGCGGCGCAGAAGATAAAATCGCACAGAAGCGTCACCGCCCTTAGGCGGATCCGCGAGCGAAGCACTCGAAGCGCGTCGTAAAACAGTCCGGCGCCCGCGCCAAGCGCCAGCGCGTACCCCGCCTGGACAAGCTGAGCCGATACGCCGCCCATATTTATTTGAACAGACGGCCGAAAAAGCCTCCGCTTGGCTTAAGGTTCTCCTCATACTCAAGGCTGTCTATCGTTCCATCGATAAGCACGTCGCCGCTGTCCAGGCTCAGCCGTTCTATGTGCAGGTCGCTGCCGCGCACAAAAAGCGTTCCCATCGCGGTGTTTATGACGATCTCTCCCTCGTCAAAGCTCTCAACGTCCGTAACGCCTGAAACCGCGGCGCGTCGGCGTCCCTCGCAGGTGACGGAATGGCTCGGCTCCGGCTGGCGGTATTTATCCTCGTAAGGCATGGCTGTCTCCTCCGCAACAATAGTTTGCCTTATGTATATTTTACTCCCGCCCCCGTTATGACACAAGCAGACGGCATACGCACATCGGCATTGACAACCGCCGCAAAGAGTATATAATATGAACTCGCAATATTATTGCATATCGCGTGATACACAATCAGCAAGCGAGGGTAAAGATATGAAAAACTCGGAAAAATCCATGGACAAAATCGTCGCTCTTTGCAAGGGGCGCGGGTTCATCTATCCCGGAAGCGAGATCTACGGCGGACTGGCAAACTCCTGGGACTACGGCCCGCTCGGGGTTGAGCTCAAAAACAACATCAAGCGCGCGTGGTGGAAAAAATTCATTCAAGAAAATCCCTGCAACGTCGGAATCGACTCCGCACTGCTCATGAACTCTGCGGTCTGGACGGCGTCGGGTCACGTCGTGAACTTCAACGACCCGCTCATCGACTGCCGCGAGTGCAAAATGCGCCACCGCGCGGATCATCTTGTCGAGACATATAACAGGGAGCACGGCATCAGCATGGTTGCGGACGGGCTTCCGAATGACGTTCTCACGGCGTATATCCAAGAGCACAGCATTCCCTGCCCCGCCTGCGGCAAGAGCAATTTCACCGATATCCGCAAATTTAATATGATGTTCAAGACGCACCAGGGCGTTACGGAAGACTCCTCCACGGAGCTTTATCTGCGGCCGGAAACGGCGCAGGGCATGTTCGTCAACTTCAAAAATGTCCAGCGGACGACGCGGCGCAAGCTTCCGTTTGGAATCGGGCAGACTGGCAAAAGCTTTCGAAACGAGATCACTCCCGGCAACTTTATATTCCGCACGCGCGAATTTGAGCAGATGGAGCTTGAATTCTTCTGCAAACCCGGAACGGAACTGGAGTGGTTTGAATACTGGCGCGCTTTTTGTAAAAGCTGGCTGCTGTCACTGAACATTTCAGAGGAAAATCTCCGTCTGCGCGACCACGAAAAAGAAAAGCTGTCGCACTATTCAAACGCGACAACGGATATAGAATATCTCTTTCCGTTCGGCTGGGGAGAGCTTTGGGGCATCGCGTCGCGGACTGATTTTGACCTCACGGCGCACTCCAGGGCGTCGGGACAGGATTTGTCATACTTCGATCCGGAGACGAACGAACACTTCATCCCGTATTGCGTGGAACCTGCCGTAGGCGTTGACAGAAT
>JAITGW010000175.1 GCA_031280325.1 Oscillospiraceae bacterium | reverse complement strand
CCACGATTTCATACACTAGGTGGTGCAGACCGGCGGCGATTGTCGAGCCGATGTACATTCCGGGGCGGCGGCGAACGTCCTCAAGACCCTCCAGCACCTGAATTTGTGACGCGTCATATCCGCCGTCCTCCTTTTCGATTTCTATGTCCGACATTATATCCTCCATGAAGTTATTAGCTTTAAGTATCCGGCGGAGAGCTAGTAAGCCGCCCGTCCGGCGTGGGGCGAGAGATATGTTTTGCCGCCCTGCGTGACCGTGATGTACCGGGGAACGTCGTCCGCGACGCTGATAAGCTCGCCGAGCGCCTGACGCCGCTCCAGAAACTCACGCGTTATCTTTGAGTGCGAGGCGTTGTCGGCGTTGAACACGCCGATAACCTCGTCAGAGCGGATTACGGCTCCGCCGGAAAGGTAGAGATACATGAGACAAGGCTCCCTCCGTCAATTTCAAGCAGGCGAGCCCCGGAAAGGGACTCAGCCTCGATAGGTTCGCAGCAGGTGATGAAAGCCTGACCTCCGCCGATGCGCTCCAGCACATACGCGCGGCGAGCGGCGTCCAGCTCGGACAGCACGTCGTCAAGCAGAAGCAGCGGGGCGCGGCCCGTGTCCTCGCTCATTAAATCGCGCTCGGCAAACTTCATGGACAGAGCAGCCGTCCTCGCCTGCCCCTGCGACGCGAAATTGCGCGCGGCGACGCCGTTAATCGTGATCTCAACATCGTCCCGCTGCGCGCCGACAAGGCACTGACCGGAGGAGAGCTCCGCGTCGTAAAGCTCTTCCTGCCGGGTGAGAATCGCGTCCAAAATCGTGCGCCGGTCGGGATTTTCGGCGTCAACGCCGCGCACGGTTTTGTATGTCAGCGAAAGCTCCTCCGCGCTTCCGGAGCATTCCAGGTGAACCGCGCGCGCCCGCTCCCTCAGTTTGAGAATAAACGCCGCGCGATAGTAGATGAGCGCGGCGCCGGTTTCGGAAAGTCCCGCGTTAAAATCGCGCAGCGGCGGGAGCAGGGAGGGATTCTCGCGGAAATCACGCAGAATTCTGTTCTTGTGCGCGTAAAGCCGATTAAAGTCCGACAGCGCTCCGGCGTATCTGGGGCGAAGCTGGCTTATGCACAGGTCAAGCATTCGCCTCCGCGTTTCGGCTCCGCCGCGGACAAGCTCCAAATCCTCCGGCGTGAAGAGAACCGCCGAAAGCGTCCCCGTAAAGTCAGACGCGCGCCTAAGCTTTGCGCCGTTGCGAAAGCTCTCCCGCCGCTTACGCGCGAACAGGCGCGCCTCAAGCTCGCTCCTGCGGCCGTCCGGCAGAACGACAACGCCGCGCACAAATCCGCCCTCTGCGCCGAATCGGAGCATGTCCCGATCACGAGCGGAGCGAAACGAACGGGCGGAGGCAAGGAGATGCAGCGCCTCAAGCAGATTTGTTTTTCCCTGGGCGTTTTGTCCGCGTATGATATTGAGTCCGGGGGAAAAATCAGCGGAAAACGACGAATAATTGCGAAAATCAGACAGCGAAACAGATTCAATCATAGCTTCTTCCACAGCGAGGGTAAAATCATTTAATTATACCATACGCGTCCAAGATTTTCAACGCTTTTAATCGAAAAAATTATATTTTTTCTCACTGTTGCGCAAGGCGAGGGGGTTGTGGTATTATATCAGCGGACAGCCAACGGACATCGCTTGGCGGAGAAACCGCCCCGCTGCGCTTCATCGCCGAAAGGCGATAAGCGGCGCGCGGTCACACTAAGCGCGGCGGAAGGGAGTTTCCCGATCCGCGCGGATATTTTTGAGAGGCATATTATGGCACGCTTCAAGCTTCCGGAGCCGGAATCGCTCGCGCTTCCGCGCGCCGCCGCTGAAAAGTTAATACGCGCCCGTGACGCTGAGGGCGCGCTCCTGTACCTCCACATGCTGGCGACGGGCGGGACGCGCACATATGAGCAGACCGCGGGAGAGCTTGGGCGCAGCACGGGGGAGATACGCGACACGGTCATGAAGCTTTCCGACCTTGGGCTTGTTTTGGTGCCGCCCGAAGAGGAGCGCGGGGATGCAGCGGACAAGCGGCGCGCGCCCGCGAAGACGGGTGAGATATACACAAGACCGATCGGCGAGACGAAAAAGCTTGCGGAGACAGACGGAGACGGCGTATTCCACTGGCTTGCGCAGGGGGTGCAGAGCGTCGTTGGAAAGCCTCTCTCATCGGACGATTTGGCACGGCTTTATGCGATACGGGCGGAGCTTGAGCTGCCGCCTGACGTTATACTTCTGCTTGTGCATTTCTGCGCGGACGAGCTTCGCGCGGAGAAAGGGGACGGCGCGCGCCCGACGATGCGATATATCGAAAAAGCGGCGTATGTCTGGGCGCGCGACGGAATTGCCACTCACGACGACGCTGAAAAATACATGCTGGCGCAGTCGCGCAGGAGAGAGGGAGCCGACGCTGTGAGGGAGGCGCTGCAGCTTCCTAAGCGGGCGCTCTCCCCGGCGGAGCGCAAGTACGTATCGGCATGGCTTGATATGGGCTTTCCGCCGGAGACAATCGCTCTCGCGTATGACAGAACCGTGCTCCAGACAGGAAAGCTTGCGTGGAGCTATATGGACTCCATACTGCGCTCGTGGCTCAATAAGGGATTGTTCACGCCGGAGGAAATCGCGGAAAAGGACACGCGCGCGCCGAGGGATAATTCGAGGAAAAACCAAAGCGCGGCTTCCGGCGCCGGTACGGGGCTCATGGGGGAGGAGCTTGAGCGCGTCCGGCGCATGATTGAAAGCATGAGAAAGGCGAACTGATGGACGGAAAGATACTGGCTGCGGCGCGGCGGCGGCTGAACGAGGCGAGGGCGGAGCGGGAGCGGGAATTTTTACGCCGCCGGCGGGAAATATCGGCGGAGCACCCGGAAATATTCCGTCTGAGGGAGCATATTGCCGGGACTATGGCGCGGTATATAAAACAGCACCTGTCCGGCGCGAATGCGCAGAGTCTTGGCGCGATAATTGAGGAAAATCTCGAGCTCCAGCGCGGACTTGAGGAGGAGCTGCGCAAGCTTGGCATGCCGCCGAATCATCTCGACGACGCGCCGCTGTGCGAAAAATGCGGCGATTCCGGCTTTGTGAACACGCGCCCGTGCGAGTGCCTTATGGCGTTGTATAAGGAAGAGCTTGCAAAAAGTCTTTCAAGCCTTTTGAAGCTCGGAACGGAAAGCTTTGAGAGCTTTGAGCCGTCATTTTATGACGGTGAGCCGGACGCGCAGACGGGGCTGAGCGTCCGCGGATATATGACTGCCGTTTTCGAGATGTGCGGAGCGTATGCCGATGAGTTTGGAGAGCAGTCGGGCAACCTCTTTTTCTCCGGAGAGCCGGGGCTTGGCAAGACGTTTCTCGCCGCGTGTATCGCGCGCGTCGTTGCGGCGCGCGGATTTTCCGTCGTGTATGACACGATCCCCGCGATATTCGCGCGGCTTGAGGAGGAAAAGTTCCGCCGGGGAGAAGCTGATGACGCCCTGCTTGCACAGATTCGGCGCTATCGCGAATGCGACCTGCTCATCGCGGACGATTTGGGGACGGAGATGCAGACGTCGTTCACGAACGCCGCGCTGTACGAGCTTGTGAATACGCGCCTGATTACAGGCAAAAAGACGATAATCACATCGAATCTCACCGCGCCGGAGCTTCGCGCGAGATATGCGCCGCCCGTTGCGTCGCGCCTTGAGGGAGAGTATAGATTTGTGTCATTTTATGGAAACGATATACGCAAAAAGCGAATGGATTCATGACGCACATAGATATAAAATGTGAAAAAGCACTGGAAATACACAACAATTGCGGCAGTGCATATCCGCAAATGACAAACCTTTCAAGCGGTGCTTTATTGCGGGAAATAAACTCGTTGAAAACAGCGGGTTTTGCACATTGCCCACACAGTTATCCACAGAAATGAATGGAAATTGTTTCCGTGGTTATTCATTAGGAACGGTCGGGGCGTATTTTTGGGATGCCGGGAATATACTTGGTTTGACGCAATAAATCAGGCAAAAGCGCCCTGCGCGAGGAATGAAAATTATTAACAGGGAATGAATGAGAGGAAAATTTATGACTGATACGGAACGTCCAAGCTATCTGCGGGGCGCGGCGATACTCGGCGCGGCCGCGGTCGTCGCGAAAATCATCGGAGCGTTGTTCAAAATCCCGCTGTACAACCTGCTTTCAGACGAGGCGACAGGTGATTTTAACATCACCTATAACGTCTATGCGCTGCTTTTGACAATATCTTACGCGGGTATACCCGTTGCGATGTCGAGGCTTGTTTCCACGTCGCGCACGCTTGGTAACACGCGTCAGATGCGAAAATATTTCCGTGTTGCGTTGCCCGCCTTTTCTGTAGTCGGAATTGCGGTGAGCCTTGTGATGTTTATCTTTGCGGGACAGTTCGCCGCGCTTATGGAGGATCCGAACGCGGTCTACGGGATACGGATGCTCTCGCCGGCTGTGTTCTTATGCTGTGTCATCTCCGTGTACGAGGGATATTTCCAGGGGCATGGCGACATGCTGCCCACGGCGGTAAAACAGCTTATAGAGGTCACAAGCAAGCTCCTGTTCGGCCTTGTGATTGCCTGGCTGCTGATTCGCGGCGGCGCGCCGGACGAAAAGGTTGCCTCCGGCGCGATTACCGGCGTCGTGTTCGGACTTGCGATCGCGCTGCCCGTGCTTATCGGCTATAAGCGGCGCGCGAAGAGGGAGCCGCTTGCCGGCACGGCGAGGTCAAATCTCGGCACGCTCGCGTCGATTCTCAAGGTCAGCGTGCCGATTACGCTCGGCGCGAGCTTTATGTCAATCATGGCGCTGCTTGACTCCAAGGTGGTAATGTCGCGCCTTCAGTCGGCAAGCGGCGCCGGATTTGACCTTGACACCGCGCGCGGGATGTTCGGCGTATACGCACAGTGTCTGACGCTGTATAATCTCATGCCGTCGCTTATTACGGCGGTTACGATAAGCGTCGTGCCCGCCATCTCGGCGGCAATCGCGGCAAAACGCCGGAGCGAGGCGCGGGC
>JAITGW010000125.1 GCA_031280325.1 Oscillospiraceae bacterium | reverse complement strand
ACATAAATATTTCGACTGCCCCGGCTGCCGGAACACGCTGCGCGTTCCGCGCGGGCGCGGACGGCTTCAGATCACGTGTCCACGCTGCGGCGAACGGTTTTTTCGAAGCTCGGGAAAATAAGCGGATAAACCCTCCGGCGGTCACGCGTGACCGCCGGTTTTTTGTGCTCTGGCGCGGACTAAAAGCTTTTCGCCTTGTTCCCTATAAACTCCCGAAGCCACGCGCCGACCTCTCCGCTTTGCAGCGCAAAGTCGATCGTCGCCTCAAGAAAGCCCTTGAGGCTTCCGGTGTCATACCGCCGTCCCAAAAAGTCCACGGCAACCATGGGCGCGCATTTGCAGAGCTCCCGCAGTCCGTCGGTAAGCTGCACCTCGCCGCCGTATCCGGGCGCGGTGTTTTCCAGGATCCTGAAAATATCGCTCGTGAGCACATATCGCCCCAAAATCGCGTAGTCGGAAAATTTCTCAGACGGACGCGGCTTTTCGTTCATGTCAAGCACTCGCATGACGCGCGCCGACAGCGGCTCAACCTTGAGTGAGGAGTATTTCGAAATCTGCTGCGGCGCGACGAGCTGCGTGCCCACGGCGCTTGCCCCGTGCAGCTCGGCGGCGTCGATAAGCTGCTTTGTGACGGGCACGCCCGCCATCATCACATCGTCGCCCAGAAGGACGGCGAACGGTTCGTCCCCGGCGAAGCGCTTCGCGCGGTATACCGCGTGACCAAGCCCCTTTGTCTCTTTCTGTCGCACGTAAAAGATGTTCGCGATGTCAGCCGTTCGGCGCACAGCCTCAAGCTCCTCGGTTTTGCCCGCGCGCATGAGGCGGTCCTCAAGCTCCGGCGTGTAGTCAAAATAATCGTCCATCGCGGATTTCGCGCGGTTTGTAACGACGAGAATATCCTCGATTCCGCTTGCCACGGCCTCCTCAATGATATACTGGATGACGGGCTTGTCCACAAGCGGGAGCATTTCCTTGGGAACCGTTTTCGTCGCGGGGAGCATTCGCGTGCCCAGCCCCGCCGCCGGAATTACAGCTTTGCGTATCTTCATTTGTTCCCTCCCGCGGCGGACGCGGGCGTACCGGCGCTGATTTTTTTCTTTATGATGCGGTACAGATACGTCAGGAGTGCAACGATATACTTTATCGCAACCGCGCCCACGGCGGACCAGAACAGAAACGCGAACATATCAAACGTCTTTTGGTTAAACAGCGTGCGCAGATGGCGGACCTCGACGCCCGTAAGCTTTGAGATGAAGCGCATTCCGCTCTGGCTTGCCCAGAGCTGCATTTTTATGATGTAATAATATTCGTGGAACTTGTGGTGGAAAAGATACATCGGAAGAGCGATGCTGCCCAGAAAGCGGCTTACGGGATTCGAGAGCGCATGGGCGAGGGCGGATTTATTGAGGAACGAAAGTATGATGAGAAGCGGCATGTATACAAGAATCCGGAAATTTTCAGCGCCGATTTCCCGGTTCCAGACCAGCGTGCACAGCCGGTAGACGACATATACCTCAAACACGCTCAGCGCAATGCGCGCCGGAAGCTTCCATGACAGCGCTTTAAGCCTTTCGTACACGAAATACGCTGTGACGCCGAGAGAGAATCCGGCAAACGCGCGCAAAAGGCCGCCGGACAGGAAGCCGTACATCTCGTGACCTTTGTAGAGCTCGAACGATTTCAGTCCGAACCACGAATACATCAAAATCGCCGCGAGGGGTGCAAAATATTTGAGAACATCGCGGCGCATACACGCGATAAACGTGAAGAGATATCCCGCGATGAGAAGATCGGTGAGAAACCACGTGACGATAAGAAACAGCTTTGGCGACAGCGCGTCCTCCCACGCAAAGCTTGTCCCGCCGAGCATGAGAGCCTCCCACTCAAGCCCCATAAGCTCGCGCAGGCGCGCACCCAGTCCGCCGGAATGGAGAACGAGCGAAAACAACAGTAAAATGAACGCAAGCGTCGGAAAAATGCGCGAGACTTTACTCCTGACGTATCCAAGCGCGTGTGTCCCCGCGTCGGAAAAGCTCATCCGCGCGGGCGCTCCGAGCGCGCGGCGACGCGCGTCAGATCGCATTAGCAAAAATCCCGCGAGGATGAAAAAGAACTCGACGCCGATAAAACCGGCGTTCGCCCGGAGCTTTTCGCCGAGCGGCAGGGGAATCATGTCATAGATTTTCTCGAAGTGGTACAGCACCACAAGAGACGCGAAGATGAATCTCCAAAACTCCGCGGCGCCGTTTCTCTTTGCGTTTGTCATCAGTGTATCCGCCCTTTCGCGTTTGATATCATAAGCTTTATTCGGTTCTCCTGGTTTATTCTCGTCGCACCGGGATCATAGTCAATGGCGACGATGTTCGACTCCGGATAATCGTCCTTCAATCGGCGGATCATACCTTTGCCGACGACATGGTTCGGCAGACAGCCAAACGGTTGGGTACAGACGATATTTTCCGCGCCGGAATGGATAAGCTCCAGCATTTCCGCGGTGAGCAGCCAGCCCTCGCCCATCTTGTTGCCGTACCCGATATACCCGCGCACAAGCCGCTGCAAATCCTTAAATGCGCCCATCGGCCTAAAGCGCGGCTGCGTTTTCACCGCGTCGATCATTATGCGCTGCAAATTCTCGATATACCGCTGGAATACGGCGCAGAACGCCTTTTTAAGAAGCGACCCGCCGTACAGTCCAACGTCTACGCTCCTGTTGTTGATTTTGAAGATCATAAAGTCGGTAACGCCGGGGACAACAGGCTCGCACCCCTCGCCGAGCAGCAAATCCTCTAAATTATTGTTGCCAAGCGGCGAGTATTTGACATAGATCTCGCCCACGACGCCGACGCGCGTCTTTGCGTCGCCGCAGCGCTCAATCGCCGCGAAGTCCGCCGCGATACGCGGCAGGATTTTCTTCAGCTCCGCGCCCGTCATGCCGCGCCCGCGTCCGAACATTTCCGTAATTTGGGCGGTCCACCCGTCGGTCAGGCGTGCCGCCGCGCCGTGCTCCGTCTCATATGGTCTGCACTGGTTTGCGAGCCACGTGATAAAATCGCTGTAGATCATCGCGGCGGCAAGACGGCGCACAATCGGCACGGTGAGAGAAAAGCCGGGGTTTTTCTCAAGGCCCGAAAGATTAATTGAAACGACCGGCACATGCTCAAGCCCCGCTTTTTTAAGGGCGCGGCGCAGCATGTGGATATAGTTGGACGCGCGGCAGCCTCCGCCGGTCTGTGTGATGAGCAGCGCAACCTTGTCGGGATCATACCCCCCGTTTTTCACGGCGTCTATAAGCTGCCCGATGACGAGCAGCGCGGGATAACACGCGTCGTTATGAACGTATTTCAGCCCCGTATCGACGACCGCGCGGTGCGATGTGGTAAGCAGCTCGCAGTTATAGCCGTACAGCGCAAATATTTTTTGCAGCAGAGTCATCAAAACAGGGAGCATATTGGGGATAAGCAGGGTATATTCCCGCTTCATCTCTTTTGTGAACAGCAGCCGCCCGTTTTCGTCATACTCAAGCTTTGCCATTAGATTCCTCCTTATCACGGCCGCGTTACGCCGCTGCGATAATCATTTTGGGCTGCGGGGAACGGCTGCGTCTGTCCGCCGCGGAGCCGGCGCTGCTCCATCGCGGCGATAAGACTGCGCAGCCGGATGCGCGCCGTGCCGAGATTGCTTATGTCGTCGATTTTTAACTGAGTATACAGCCGTCCGCCCGCCTCGAGTATGTCGCGCGTTTCATCGGCCGTAAGCGCGTCCGTGCCGCAGCCGAATGAGACAAGCTGGATAAGCTCCATGTTCTCGTGCTCCGAAACGAAGCGCGCCGCGTTGTACATCCGCGCCTGATATGTCCACTGATTCAGCACGCCGCGCGGCGCGCGGGCAAGTTTTCCCGAAATCGCGTCCTCCGTAATCAACGCAAGCCCCAGGGAGGTGATAAGCTCATCGATTCCGTGATTGATCTCCGGGTCGATGTGATACGGACGTCCCGCCGCGACGATCAGCGCCTTGCCGTTCTGCTTTGCGTATTCGATAATCCGCGCGCCCTCGCCGCAGACCCATTTGCGATAATCCCCATATGCGCGGTAGGCGCGGCGGGCAGCCGCGCGGACGAGCCGCTTCGGCACGCCGAACTCCGCGCTGAAATATTTTGCCGCGCGGGGGATAAAGCCCCGTTTGTTATGCAGTCCGAAATACGGGATGAGGAATTTTTCGGCTTTCACGCTCGGCAGATTTGCCGCGAGAAGCTCCGGATAATATGCCACGACGGGGCAGTTATAGTGGTTGTCGGAAATTCCCTCGTCGAAGTTATACGGGAGGCACGGATAGAATATCGCCCGCGCGCCAATGCCGGCGAGAGACTGTACCGCGCCATGTGCGAGCTTTGCGGGATAGCACACCGTGTCGGACGGAATCGTGCGTTGACCGAGAATGTATAAATCGCGCGACGATTCCCTCGACAGGCGAACCTCGAAATTCATCGCCGTAAAAAACTCGAACCAGAACGGCAGGTTTTCATACATGTTCAAAACCATGGGTATGCCGATAATTCCGCGGCTTCCGTCGCCGTCTCCGCATCCGTCCATGGCGCGGAGGCGGTCATATTTTATGCGCATGAGGTTCGGCTCCGCGCTTTTTTCGATGCCGAGCGGCACTGAACAGCGGTTGCCTGAAATGAATCGACGTCCGCCGGAAAAGGTGTTCAGCGTCAGGCGGCAGGCGTTGCCGCAGCCATTGCACGTCACGGATCTTGCCTCGTGCGTGAATTGCGCCAGGGCGGCGGGAGAGAGCAGCGACGAGACGCCCCTCTCCGGCGGAGCGTCCTTTGCCGACAGCGCCGCGCCGTAAGCCCCCATGAGTCCGGCGATGGTCGGACGGACAACCTCGCCCGAAAGCTCCTGCTCGAATGCGCGCAGCACGGCATCGTTATAGAACGTTCCGCCCTGGGCAACGATTTTCGTGCCCAGATCTTCCGCACTCGCCGCGCGGATGACCTTATACACCACGTTTTTGACCACGGAAATTGATAACCCCGCGCTTATTGCCTCCACCGTCGCGCCGTCCTTCTGCGCCTGCTTTACGCTGGAGTTCATGAACACAGTACAGCGCGAGCCAAGGTTAACAGGGTGCGGCGCGAAGAGTCCGAGCCACGAAAATTCCGCGATGCCGTACCCGAGCGCTTTGGCAAACGTCTCTACAAAGCTGCCGCAGCCGGAGGAACAGGCTTCGTTTAACATAATGCCATCCACCGCGCCGGAGCGGATTTTGAAGCACTTAACGTCCTGACCGCCGATGTCGATGATGAAGTCAACCTCCGGTTCAAAGTGCTTTGCGGCGGTATAGTGCGCCATGGTTTCCACAAGTCCGAGATCGACGCCGAATGCGTTTTTGATCAGCTCTTCGCCGTAGCCCGTGACGGCGGAGCCGCAAATCGTCACCCGTCCGCCGAATTTTTCGTATATAGCTTCCAGCTCTATTTTCACGACGCGCACAGGATCGCCGAGATTAGGTCCGTAATAGCTGTGCAGAATTCCGCCGTCAGGGGTAATCAAAACGAGCTTTGTCGTCGTGCTGCCGGCGTCGATTCCAAGATAGGCGGAACCGGAATATGTCTCTGCGTCAACGGTCGTCGGCGCCGCGAGCGCGTGCCGCGAGGAAAACGCGTCAAGCTCCGCCTGATTTTCAAACAGCGCGGGCATAACGTCTGATGAAGAGGCGGAATCTGCGGCGTTTTCAAGCCGTGCGAGTATCTCGCCGTACTGCATTTCATCTCCGCGCGCCAGCAGCGCCGCGCCGATTGCCGCGAAGCAGTCCGCATTTTCAGGAAAAACCGCGTGTTCATCGTCAAGCGCGAGCGTTTCAATAAACCTTTGGCGCAAACCGTGCAGAAATGTGAGCGGACCGCCGAGGAAAACGAGCTTCCCCGTGAGGTCGCGCCCCTGTGTAAGCCCCGCGATCGTTTGATCCGCCACAGCCTGGAAAATTGACGCCGCGATGTCCTCGCGCCTGCCGCCCTGATTGAGAATCGGCTGAATGTCACTCTTTGCGAACACGCCGCAGCGTGACGCGATGGGATAAATCCGCTCATACCCGCGCGACAGCTCGTCAAGCTCCGGCGCGGAAACGCCCAAAAGCGTCGCCATCTGGTCGATAAACGCGCCAGTGCCGCCGGCGCAGGTGCCGTTCATGCGCTCCTCCAGGCTCTGACCGAAGAAGATAATTTTCGCGTCCTCGCCGCCAAGCTCAATTACTGCGTCAGCGTCCGGAATATGCTCGCGCACGGCGGCCGCTGTCGCGTAAACCTCCTGAATAAACGGCAGGCTTGCGGCGCGCGCAACGCCAAGGCCCGCAGAGCCTGTGACCGCAAGCTGCGCGGGTTTCCCGCGCAGAACCGAGGCCGCCCCCGACAGCTGCTCGGCAGCCTTTTGCCGCACAAGCGAAAAGTGCCGCTCATACGCGCGGAAGAGCAGCGCGCCGTCCTGGCCGAGCACGACGGTTTTTACAGTTGTGCTGCCAATGTCAATACCTATTTTGAGCATGAAATGTCCTTTCGGGAGAATTCAAAACGGCGGTATGCGTCGTCCGAAAACTCGACGCGGCGCGCCGGGGTCAGCGGAAAAAGCCGTTGTCTGAAAATGAGATGAAGTCGTCGTCCGCGACTACGATGTGATCCGCCAGAACGATGTCCACGGCGGAGAGCGCCTCCATTATGCGTTTCGTTGTCGTCTTATCCTCCGGTGAGGGAAGCGCGATTCCGCTGGTGTGGTTATGGGCGAGGATAACGCTTGTGGCGTTGAAGGAAAGCGCGGTCTCCACAAGCTTTCGGACGTTGACATTCGCGGAGTTTACCCCGCCGCGAAACAGGAGCTTGCAGCAAAGAACCTTACACTTCGCGTCGAGACACATAATGTAAACGACCTCGTCCTGCTCGCCGAAAAAGTAAGGCAGGAGATATTCGCCGGCGCGGCGCGCAGAATTGACGATGCCTGTGATCTCCGTGCGCGAGATGTAATATCGCCGGGCAATCGGCGGCAAGAGCTTAAGCAAAAGCGCGGCGGTTTCACCGACGCCGGGGACGCGGCAAAGCTCCTCCCGCGGCGCGTCGAACACGTCCGCAAGCGTCCCGAACTTCTCCAGAAGCAGGTGCGCCGTCTCGTTCGTGTCACGGCGCGGAATCGCGTGGAACAGCAGCAGCTCAAGCACCGTGTGGTCGTCAAACGAGTCCAGTCCGTGGTTTTTGAACCTCTCGCGCAGTCTGTCGCGGTGTCCGTCGTGCACGCTCATGAGGACGCCGCGTATGTACTAAGATATTCCGCAAGCGCGGATTTGTGCGCGCCGCCATCGGGCAGGCTTTCGAGGATGTCGCGGCTTGTTACGATTGAGTATACGCCGATATTAAGCTCTTCATGAAGCTCGCGCAGCGCGCTTTTATCGGTATTTCCCTTTTCGCAGCGGTCAACGGAGACAAACAGCGCGTTCACCGTCACGCCGAGCGGAGTGAGCAGCGCAATGCTCTCCCTCACGGCGGTTCCCGCCGTCACCACATCCTCGATTATCGCGATTTT
>JAITGW010000091.1 GCA_031280325.1 Oscillospiraceae bacterium | reverse complement strand
GCTATGGCGGCGCTGAAAGGAGAAAAGGCTTAAATGGCAGTGAACTATATTTACCCGGATCAGGAAGTCGTCCGCAACTATGACAAATGTATTTCGTGCCGCGCATGCGAGCGCCAGTGCGCAAACGAAGCGCACGAGTATATCGCGGAGGAGAACAAGGTCGTCTCCGACGATATGAAGTGCGTCAACTGTCACCGATGCGTTTCGATCTGTCCGACGCGGGCGCTGAAAATCATCCCGGCAGATCACGATTTCAAGAAGAACACGTCGTGGAAGAAGAAGGATATTTACGAGGTGTACAAGCAGGCTGATTCCGGCGGGGTTCTGCTGTCTTCAATGGGCAATCCGAACGAATTCCCGCTGTACTTGGACAAAATGCTGCTCAACGCCTCTCAGGTTACAAACCCATCCATCGATCCGCTGCGCGAGCCGATGGAAACGCGCGTCTATCTCGGCGCGAAAACACAGAACACAGCGCGCGGGAGCGACGGCAAAATCATCGCAAACTCAACGCCGCGGCTTAAGCTCTCGCTGCCCGTTATGTTCTCCGCGATGAGCTACGGATCAATCAGCTACAACGCGCACGAATCGCTCGCCCGCGCCGCGGAGGAGCTTGGCATTTACTACAACACCGGCGAGGGCGGGCTGCACGAGGATTTTTATCCGTACGGCGCAAACACGATTGTACAGGTCGCGTCCGGACGTTTCGGCGTGCACAGACAGTATCTTGACGCCGCCGCCGCGATTGAGATTAAGATGGGGCAGGGCGCAAAGCCCGGAATCGGCGGGCATCTGCCGGGAACAAAGGTGGGGGAGGACGTGTCGCGCACGCGCATGATTCCGGTCGGCTCCGACGCGATCTCGCCGGCGCCTCACCATGATATTTACTCGATTGAGGATCTGCGCCAGCTCGTTTTCTCGCTTAAGGAGGCGACGGCGTATAAGAAGCCCGTAATCGTCAAGATCGCGGCCGTCCACAACGTCGCCGCAATTGCGTCCGGCATCGCGCGCTCCGGCGCGGATATCGTTGCGATTGACGGATTTCGCGGCGGAACGGGCGCCGCGCCCACGCGCATCCGCGACAACGTTGGAATCCCGATTGAAACGGCTCTCGCTCAGGTTGACGAGAGGCTTCGCAGCGAGGGTATCCGTGACAATGTGTCCGTCGTCGCGGCGGGAAGCGTCCGAAACGCGGCTGACGTTGTCAAGGCCATCGCGCTCGGCGCGGACGCCGTGTATATCGGCACGGCGGCTCTGCTCGCGCTGGGCTGTCATCTTTGCAGGACGTGCAATCTCGGCAAGTGCAACTGGGGAATCGCCACGCAGGTGCCGGAACTTGTGCGCCGATTGAATCCGGACGTGGGCTATAAGCGGCTTGTAAACCTTATGACGGCGTGGAAGCACGAGATCGAGGAAATGATGGGCGGCATGGGTATAAACTCAATCGAAGCCTTGCGCGGCAACCGCCTTATGCTTCGCGGCGTGGGACTCACGGATGTGGAGCTGCGTATGCTCGGCATAAAGCACGCGGGAGAGAGCGCATAGCGCTCCATAAATATACGCGCCGGCAAAGCTCGCTGCGCAAAGGACGAATGGACTGCCGTAGGAGGAAAAGGATGTTAACTGCGATCGTTGGTATTAACTGGGGCGACGAGGGCAAGGGCCGCATGGTTGATCTGCTCTGCGCGGACTATGACATAGTCGCGCGCTATCAGGGAGGGAACAACGCCGGACATACGGTTAAAAACGCGCTGGGCAAGTTCGTTCTCAACCTGATTCCGTGCGGGATATTCCGCGAAGGTATCGTTAACGTCCTTGGCACCGGCATGGTCATCGACATTGAGCATTTGTGGGGCGAGATTGAGGGTTTGCGCGCGCAAGGAATTAATATCACGCCCGAAAATCTGAAAATCAGCGAGAAAGCGATAACTTGTCTGCCGTTCCATCGTGAGCTTGACATCCTCGAGGAGGATCGCCTCGGCAAGGACGCGCAGGGCAGCACGCGGCGCGGAATCGCGCCCGTATACTCCGACAAATATCACCGCAAGGCGCTCCGCGTGGAGGATTTGTACAAGCGCGGCACGCTGCGCGATAAGCTTGAAATCATTCTCGGATTTAAGAACATCATAATGCGCGGATACGGCGCGCCGGAAATTTCGATTGACGAAACGCTTGCGTGGCTGACTGATTTCGGCGACAAGCTGGAGCCGTTTGTGACCAACACGGAAAATCTTTTGGAGCGCGCGGCAGCCGCGGATAAGCGGATTATGCTTGAAGCTCAGCTTGGGACGCTTCGGGACGTTGATTTCGGTATTTATCCTTATACGACAAGCTCAACGACGCTTGCGGCTTTCGCGCCGGTCGGCGCGGGGATCCCGGGGCGGCGGCTTGACGATGTTATCGGCGTGATTAAGGCTTATTCGTCCTCTGTCGGCGGAGGACCGTTTACTGTCGAATGGCACGGAGAGCGGGCGGAAAGGCTCCGCGAGGTTGCCGGGGAATACGGCGCCGCGACGGGGAGGCCCCGCCGTGTCGGACCGTTTGACTGTGTCGCGTCGCGCTTTGGCGTGAGAATGCAGGGCGCGACGCGGCTCGCGCTGACGAAGTTTGACATACTGTCGTACATGGACGAAATTCCGGTGTGCGCCGCGTATGACGTTTGCGGCAAGCGCGTGACCGATTTTCCCTCCGGCGACGAGCTTGATATTGCGGAGCCGATTTATGAGTATCTGCCCGGGTTTAAGACGGATATTTCAAAGTGCCGCACGGCGGCGGAGCTGCCGCGGGCGGCGATGGACTATGTTAAATACATCGAAGAGGCGGTGGGCTGTCCCATAAAATACATTTCTGTGGGTCCTCATCGTGACGACTACATTACATTGAGCTAGAGGAAGCTGACATGAAGAGAGTTTATGTAAACGAAAAATGGTGTCTCGGCTGTCACCTGTGTGAGTATTACTGCGCGTTTGCGGCGACGGGGCAAAAGGATATGGCGCGCGCCCTGCGCGGCGTGAGCATACGGCCGCGTATACATATCGAGGAGGAAAACAGCGTCAGCTTTGCCGTATCCTGCCGTCACTGCACGGAGCCGTACTGCGTCAAGGGCTGCATCTCCGGCGCGCTGTCGAAAAAGGATGGGGTAATCTCCGTCGATAAGAGCAGGTGTATCGGCTGTTATACCTGCGTTCTGTCGTGTCCGTATGGCTGCATTGCGCCGACAGAGAACGGCGTCGTCGATAAGTGTGAGTTGTGCCTGCAAACGGCGGAGGGTTCGCCGCGTTGCGTTGAGGGTTGCCCGAACAGGGCGATTGTTTACGAGGAGCGATAGGATGAAATATGTTATTATCGGAAACTCCGCCGCTGCGGTCGGCGCGATAGAGGGTATACGCAGGATCGACACTGACGGAAAAATCACCGTGATCTCCGATGAGGAGCACCACACATACGGCAGACCGCTGATCTCATATCTGCTGCTCGGCAAGACGGACGCTGAGCGGATGAAATACCGCCCTGACGATTTTTACGCGGTAAACGGCGTTGAAACGATCCTGGGTAAAAGGGCGGCGCGCATCGACACGAAGGCGAAGACTGTCGAGCTTGAGGACGGCGCGGGTATTCCGTATGACAAGCTCCTTGTCGCGACGGGGTCAAGCCCGTTTGTCCCGCCAATGGAGGGACTCGAAGCCGTGAAAAACCAGCTCACATTCCAAACGCTTGATTCCGCGCTCGCGCTTGGCGAGGCGATCAACGCGGACTCACGCGTGCTCATAATCGGCGCGGGGCTGATCGGACTCAAGTGCGCGGAGGGGATACGCGACCGCGTGAAGTCGGTCACGTTCGTTGATCTTGCGCCGCGCGTTCTGCCGAGCATTCTCGACGACGACGCGTCTGCGATTATAAAAGAGAAGCTCATTGAAGCGGGGCTGAGCTTCCATCTCGGCGATTCCGTGAAAAAATTTACAGCGGATACGGCAACGCTTGGCGATGGGACTGTTTTGGAGTTTGACGTTCTTGTGCTTGCCGTTGGCGTGCGTCCGAACATCGCGCTTGTAAAAGACGCCGGCGGCGCTGTTGGGCGCGCCGTGACGATTGACGACCGCTGCGCAACGACCCTGCCCGACGTTTATGC
>JAITGW010000089.1 GCA_031280325.1 Oscillospiraceae bacterium | reverse complement strand
ACCGCGCTGTGCGACGCATATGACGAGGAGGTTGTGGACGCGGAGCGTAACGACGTCCGCGTGGTGCTGCGCCTCTCTCCCGTACTCGCGCCGTATAAATGCGCTGTTCTACCGCTTTCAAAAAAGCTCGCGCCCCCGGCGGAAGAGCTTTTTCGCTCCCTGCAAAAGGATTTCACGCTTGATTTCGATGATTCCGGCTCGATCGGCAAGCGCTATCGCCGTCAGGACGAGATCGGAACGCCGTATTGCGTCACCGTTGACTTCGAGTCGGAGTCCGATGGCTGCGTAACGGTGCGCAGCCGCGATTCGATGGAGCAAATCCGTATACCGACGAGCGAGCTGCGCGCGTTTATCGCCGAAAAAACCTCTTTCTAGACGTTCGTGCGTATTATTCGCTCATTACAGCGCTTCACCCGGGAAATCCGGCAAAAGCCAAAGCCGCATACGGCACGCGCCCTGCGGGCTTTCGCGTCAGCCCGGCGCGTCATACTCGACGCCCTCCGGTCGGCGCGATCGGGCGCGAGGGCGCTTTTCGGGCGCGCAAAGTCTCTTTGCGTCGGCGCCGCATCATTTGCGCGGGCACGTATACTTGCCGCGGGAACTGCGGCTGCCGGCTCCGCCGGGCGCGCATGGCGCTTTGCGCGGCACTCCCGCGCTGTTGCCGCGGTGTCGCTTCTGCTGCTTTCAATTGAAATCGGCCTGATCTCTCTGCGCCTCGCCGCGGGCTCCGATACCGCGCTATTCGACTCATATTTCACGGATACCGCCGTGCTGCTGCTCAACCTTTTGCCCGGCGTTTTCCTTGCGGCTCTGCTGTATTTTGCGTCCGGAAAGCCGTGGATAGCGTTTTTGACGGCGGCGGCTACGCTTCTTTTGTTCTCGGCGGCGAACTATTATAAAATTCAGACGCGCGCCAGACCCTTTCTGCCGTCAGATCTTGTGTTTATCGGCGAAGCCGCCGCCATGTTCGGCAAATTTCAGTTCTCTCTTGATCCGCCCGTCATTCTCGCCGCGCTGTACATACCGCTCGGAACGCTTTACTGCGCGCGTCTGCGTCCGTCCCGTCCCCGTTTGCGGATTCGCCTCTCCGGCGCCGCGGCGGCGCTTGCGGCGCTCGCGATATGCACGGCGCTTATGCAAAGCGGCAATCTATACTCGCGCGGGCGGGGGGCAAACCTCTTGCAAAGCGGAACCCCGGATGATTTTTCCGCTCACGGGTTTATCTGGCCATTTATCCGCGCGCTTCGCCAGTCTGCCTCCGCCCCTCCGGAGGGGTATGGCGAGAGCGCCGCGAAAGCGAGACTGCAGGCGGCTTTGCCCAACGGAATTCCGCGGGACAGGCGCGTAAATGTGATCAGCATAATGCTTGAATCCTTTAACGATGTCTCCGAATGGATGTTCGATGAAAATTGGAGCGTTGACGTGTATGAAAAATGGCGCGCCCTAAAGAGCGAGTCGCTGAGCGGCAGCCTCATCACAAACACCTTCGGCGGCGGAACCATCGACACGGAGCGTCTGTTTCTCGCCGGACTTTTGTCCCTGGATGAGATCACCTATGATATCGACTCCTATGTGCGTTATTTCAAGACCCAGGGTTATTATACTGAGGGGCTGCATGTTGGAGACGACTGGTACTATAACCGCAAGGCGGTTAATGCGTATCTCGGCTTTGACAATTACTATTTCCTGCAGGACTTCGAGGATTCCGACCGCACCGACGCGTATTTTCTGCCAAAGATCCGCGCGATGTTCAAGGCGCGCGACCGCGCACGTCCGTATTTTGCGCACCACTTGTCATATCAGAATCACGGCGGCTATTACGATACGTTTCTGATGGGCGATGAGATTGTCCCAAAAGGAGTCCTGAGCGACGAATCCTATTACATACTCAACAACTATCTGTACGGAATCGCGGACACCAATGAACGCCTGTGGACTCTTGCGGAATCTTTCCGCCATGATTCCGCGCCGGTTGTTCTGGTCATATACGGCGACCATAAGGCGTGGCTGGGTTATGACGACATGGTATATAATGAGCTTGACGTCAATCTTGATACGGGCACGCCCGACGGGCTGTACAATCGCTATGCCACGCCGTATATCATATGGGGCAACGACGCCGCGCGCGCAATGTTCGGAGATGTTTTCAAAGGCGACGGCGGCGATTTCTCTCCCGGCTTTCTCATGAACCGTCTCTTCGGGCTTTTGGGCTGGCGCGGCGACGGACACATGAACGCGATGGACAAGCTGCGCGCCCGCGTTCCCGTGGTAAACAGCGCGACAGGAACGTTTATTGAGAACGGCGCGCTCACGAATGAGCTTACACGCCTCGCTCAAACGCTTCTGACCGACGCGCGCGTCATGGACTATTACCGCAAAAACCACGAGCTAAACTCAGAAATCGAGGAGGAACCATGAACACAACCGAACTCAGACAGTTTGCTGCGGAAATCCGCACAGCGGCGCTTGAATGCCTTGAGTCGTTCGGCTCCGGACACATCGGCGGCTCGATGAGCATTGTTGAAGCGCTCGCCGTTCTCTATGGCGGCGCGCTGCGCCACGATCCTCAAAATCCAAACTGGCAGGAGCGCGACAGACTCGTCCTGAGCAAGGGTCACGCCGGTCCCGCGCTTTACGCCGCCCTTGCGCTGCGCGGGTTTTTCCCGCGCGAAATGCTGCTCACGCTCAATCAGGGCGGAACGCATCTGCCAAGTCATGTTGACCGCACAAAAACGCCCGGCGTGGACATGACCTGCGGCAGTCTCGGTCAGGGAATTTCCGCCGCGATCGGTATGGCTCTCGGCTCCCGCCTGAACGGCTGGAACAACAAAACGTATCTTATCCTCGGAGACGGCGAGTGCGACGAGGGGCAGGTTTGGGAGGGCGCTATGTTCGCCGCCCACTATAAACTCTCAAGCCTCATCTGCTTTGTGGACTATAACAAGCAGCAGCTCGGAGGCTTTCTTGAAAACGTACTCGATCTCGGCGACATCGCGGCAAAATTCCGCTCTTTCTCCTGGAACGTCATCGAGGCTCCCGGTCACGACGTTGCGGCAATCGCCGGCGCTGTCGCGGCCGCGGGCGCTCAGACGCGGAGACCGACCGCGATAATTCTCGACACAATCAAGGGCTATGGAGTGGACTTTGCGCAGGGAGTCGAGTTCAATCACAGCATGAGCTTCACAAAAGAACAGATCGGCGCGGCAATCGCCGCCATCCGCTCCGGTATATAGGAGGACACAGAAATGTATACTGTTCTGACTAAAATCGAAACCCATCCGACGCTTATGCGGGACGCATTTGGACAGGCGCTCACAGCCGCCGCCGAGCGTGACGATCGCGTCGTCGCACTCGACGCGGATCTTGCCTCCGCTTTCGGACTGTCGGATTTCTTCAGGCGCTTTCCCGGCAGAGCGATCCAATGCGGTATTGCGGAGGCCAATATGGTCGGCGTCGCCGCCGGGCTTTCCTCTGTGGGAAAAATTCCGTTCGCGCACAGCTTCGGCTGCTTCACATCGCGCCGCGCGTGCGATCAGATTATGATTTCCGGCGCATACGCGAAGCTGAATCTGCGCCTTATCGGCTCTGATCCCGGAATTACGGCGGCGCACAACGGCGGCACGCACATGCCCTTCGAGGATATCGGGGTGCTGCGTTCCATCCCCCGCATCACGATTTTAGATTTGACCGATCCCGTCCTTCTCGGCGATATTGTCGATCAGCTTGCCGGAGACAAATATTACGGAGTGTATTATATGCGCTTCCCGCGCAAAAACGCAAAGGGGATCTACGCGCCCGGCTCGACCTTTGAAATCGGCAAGGGAAATCTTTTGCGCGGCGGCGCTGACGTGACGATTATCGCCGCGGGAATCATGGTTGCCCCCGCGCTTTCCGCGGCGGACGCTCTTGCGGCGGACGGTATTTCGGCGCGTGTAATAGATCTGTTCACGATTAAGCCGGTTGACGCCGATATAATCGCCCGCGCCGCTGCGGAAACCGGGGCGATCGTCACGGCGGAGAACCATAATGTTTACGGCGGACTCGGTTCCGCAGTCGCGGAGTGCGTTGTGCGGACGCAGCCTGTCCCCATTGAGATGGTCGGCGTTGACGACCGCTTTGGTCAGGTCGGCTCGGAGAACTTTTTACTCAAGGAATACGACCTCACGCCGGAGCACATTGTCCGCGCGGCAAAGCTTGCCGTACAGCGCAAAAATGGCTGACACGATCGCCGCCATCGCCACGGCTCACGGCGTCTCCGCAATTGGGATCCTGCGTATAAGCGGTGATCGCACACGAGAAATATTACAATCAGTATTTTCTCCGTTTTCCTCGAACCCCTCGGACGCTCCGCGCAAGCTTCTGCGCGGTCTTGCGCTTGACACAGATAAAACCCCGACCGACAACTGTATGGCAGTCTTTTTTCCCGCGCCGAGCAGCTATACGGGAGAGGATTCGGCGGAGCTTTCGTGCCACGGCTCGCCCATCGTTCTGGCGGAGCTTTTGCGCGCCGCAATTGCCGCGGGCGCAAGACTTGCGCAGCCCGGCGAATTCACGCGCCGCGCGTTTTTGAACGGACGGCTTGATATGGCCCAGGCGGAAGCGGTAATCGATATTATCGAGGCCGAGACGCTTGCGGCGGCGCAAAACGCCATGGCGCAGCTCTCCGGCGCGCTGTCGCGGAGAATCGAAAAAACGTATGCCGCGCTGCTTGACGTTACGTCACACTTCCACGCGGTCATTGACTATCCCGACGAGGATATTGACGACTTTCGCGCGGAAGAATATATCGCCGTTTTAGACGCGGCGGCGGCGGAGCTTTCTGCGCTTTTGCAAACCTGCGCGCGCGGCGCCGCGCTGCGATCCGGTATTCCCGCGGCGATTGTCGGCATCCCGAATGCGGGCAAATCCTCTCTATTAAACGCGCTTGTAGGCTTTGACCGCGCAATCGTCACGGCAAATCCCGGCACAACGCGCGACACGGTGGAAGAAAAGCTCCGCCTCGGTACAACGCTCCTGCGGCTTATCGACACCGCCGGAATACGCGGCGCGCTTGACGAGGCGGAACGCCTCGGCATTGACCGCGCGCTCGCCGCCGCTTTTGGCTCGTCTCTGCTTCTCGCGGTATTCGACGCGTCGCGCCCGATCACTGCTGATGATTTCGCGCTGATAGAGCGTCTGCCTGAGAATATTCCCGCCGTCGCCGTTATGAACAAATGCGATTTGGGATATTCTGCCGGCTGCGATTTCCCGTCCTCACGATTTGCCGCAACTGTTTGTGTGTCCGCAAAAACCGGCGATGGAATCTCTGCCCTGGCGGACGCCGTTGCGGATCTGACGCGCGATAAAACTGACGCCGCCCCGGGCGAGATACTCACAAATCTGCGGCAGGAGCAGGCCGTGCGCTCCGCGCTGGAGGCTACTCATTCCTGCACAGCGGCGCTGCGCGCTCGCGTCACGCCGGACGCGGTCATTTCAGAGCTGGAAGCCGCGCTCACGTCGCTCGGCGAGGTTACGGGGCACTCAATACGCGAGGACACGGCGGAGCGGATTTTTTCGCGCTTTTGCGTCGGGAAATAGAGTCTGTGCGCAATGTCAAAGCATTGTTAAGACAAGATTAAGTTTTCGGGCAAATGTCAATAGGTAAGTGCAAGAAATTTGTAAATTTTTATGAACATGGCGCGAGGCTTGCTAACGCCTGATCAAACAGCTTTTGACTGGTGCCCCTGTCCAGCAACTTGCGCGGATAATTATTCAGCCAGCCCTCCATGCGCTCCACTCCCTCATCGGACACGTCATCAAAATTGGTGCCTTTCGGGAAGTGCCTGCGGATCATCTGGTTCTGCTTTTCGTTGCTGCCGCGC
>JAITGW010000217.1 GCA_031280325.1 Oscillospiraceae bacterium | reverse complement strand
TGGAGTTCAGACGTGTGCTCTTCCGATCTCCGCCGCCAGTACGACTGCCGTCGTTCTCAAATCAATATCCCTTCAGCAATTTCCGGTCGCCTACGCGGTCAAGCCGCCGAAGCACGCTGCCGCATGAACAGTCTCCCGGAATCCACCGGCTGAAATCGCCCGTGCGATAACGTATGAACGGCATCGCCTCGCGTGTAAGCGTCGTGAATACCAGCTCGCCCGGTTCCCCGTCAGGGAGCGGCGCGCCTGTCGCCGGGTCAATTATTTCAAAAATCAAATCCGCCTCCCGGGGATGATAACCGCTGCGCGCCTCACAGGCCATAGCGCCTCCCAGTCCCATCTCAGTCATCCCATAGTGCTCAAACACCTCGCACTGCCATGCGGCTTCAATAAAATTCCTGCCCTCATCCGAAACGTATTCGGCGGACAACAGCAGCGTGCGCATGCTTGCTCCGCAGCCTTTCTTGGCCTGAATATCCGCCGCAGCCAGCCGAACAGCCGCACTCGCTGTCGCAAGCATGGAATTTATACCCTCGCTCTGCATGAGCTCCAAAACCTCGGCGTCGCGGCTGCCATCCGGAGGCAATATTCCCAGCGCGATAACCTTGACGCCCATGCGCTCCAAGCCGACGCGCACCAGGTCGCCCACCGAGCCGGGACGTTCGCAAGGCATAAGCACCAGAAAAACATCCCCCGGCCCTGTCATTACGCGCAGCCCGTGGTGAATATAATCTATCATCAGCTCCTGATCCGCTTCCGTAAAATAGATTCGCTTCGGTTCACCCGTGGTGCCGCTGGTCGGCAGGGTTACAATGCGGCTGATTTCGGATGCCGGAACACAGACCATGCCGGTTCCCTGCTCCGTCAGCTCCGACGGGAAGGTAAAAGGAAGCCCCGCAAGACAGCTTGTGTCCGCAATATCCCCGGGCTCTATGCCCGCAAGCTTATCTGCGTAAAACCGACTGCTGCTCTTCGCGCGCAAAAGCGTGGCGCGCAGACGCTCAAGCTGATACGACTCGATGGCGCTTCTCGTCAGAGCCTCACCCTGCGGAAGGCCGATTTTGCTTTGAATCCAGGAATCAATCATACTGTTGCCGCGTTCGTTTATTCATTAACAATGTATTCGCGCAGCTTCACATATGTTTCAAGAACTATTTTGGGACAGTAGGAAATACGCTTCATTTCGCTGTCCTCTATGAGCTCGTAGCAATCATAACCGCCAAAGCGGTCGAAGAACCAATCCATTACTTCCTCCTGAGCGCTTTCCTTCGCACTCACGGGATTAGCCACATAAAGCGCCGCGATGGCCGCCGCTAGAGTGCCGCAGATTTTTCCCTGCCCCATGCCGTTGCAAAACGCCGCCATGGCGTTCACCAGATCCTCATTGTCACGCCCAAGGTCTTCAAGGCACATGGATATAATGGTCTGGCTACAGCAATGACCCTTTAGCTTGTTCTCAAAAATCCGTTCAAAATGCTCCATAATTATCTCCCGACACGCTCAGGCTTTTCCAAAATCATCAGGAAGTACCCAAGCTTGCCCTCATACGACCACGCCCTGCAAATCGAAGCCTCCGACCCGTCTTCCGGCGCGACGCTGCGCGCGTAACTCTCCAGCGAGCCGTATTTCAACATTATTTCCGCCGCGAAGCTGTCAAGCTCTCTGCTGCGATCCTCAATTTGCATTATTCTGAAGCCTATTTCCGTGCAGCTGTTCGCGAGCGCCCGCACGTCTATCACGACGTCCTGCGTTTCATCGGCATCCGAGGCCTGCCCGCAGCTTCCGCTTTCCGGCGCTTCAGGCGTTCTGCCGTCTAAAGTGCCGTTGCCGGCTCCGACTTCAAGCTCCGGCAAGCTCCTGAGCTGCTCGCGGTCGCAGAGATCCGCAATAATATACCTGCCTCCCGGCTTCAAGACGCAGTAAGCCTCATGTATGACTTCCTCCCGTAGCTTCGAAAGCGATAGCACACATTCCGCCGTCACTGCGTCAAAGCTGCAGGATGGGAATTCCAGAAAATCGGCGTCACCCTTCATCAGAGTCAGCTTGGGGTATTTCTCCCTTGCCCTGCCGATGAACGCCTCCGACTGGTCTATTCCCGTGCAGCGGGCGTCGTAGCCGACCCGAATACATTCAAGCGCATCCGCCTCGCCGCAGCCCACATCGAGAACGCTACAGCCCTTGCTCAGACCCGCAAGCCCAAATGCTTCGGCCAGTAAAGCCGTGCCTCCGGGACTGAGCCCGTCCGTTTCTTTTTTTCTCATGGAATTATTACCCCGTTTATGCCTTGTGTAAACATTTTTCCGAATATTATTGGCTCTCGGTAGTTCCTGTAAGTATAGAATAGCATGAACACGTTGAAACAGCAACAATAGAGAGGGATCTGCCCTGCGGGCTTCCTCTACCTTGCGGGGAGCGCCCCGCAACGCCCCCTCAGGGGGATTTGCTGTCAAGGTTGCCTGTTGGCTCGTCGGCAAGTATTACGGCGGGGTCGTTGATTAACGCCCGCCCTATGCTCACGCGCTGCTGCTGGCCGCCGGAAAGCTCGTTGGGCAGGTGTTTTGCGCGGTCACTCAGACCGATTGTATCAAGAATCGAGCGCAGTTTGTCCTCGTCCGGCTTACGGTCGTCAAGCAAGCGCGGCAGCATAATGTTTTCCTCGGCGGTCAGCGTCGGAATCAGGTTGTAAAACTGATAGATTATGCCGATGTTGCGGCGGCGGAAAATCGCCATTTCGCTTTCGTTCAGCTTAAAAACCTCCGTGCCGTCTATGGTCGCTCCCGCTCGTGGCGCGGTCTACGCCGCCAATTAGGTGCATAAGCGTCGATTTTCCGCTGCCTGACGCGCCGACGACGGCGACGAACTCGCCTTTGTTCACGGCAAAACTAACGCCGACCACGGCGGCGACTGTCGTATCGCCTTTGCCGTATGTCTTGGTCAAGTCTTTGACTTGTAAAATAGCCATTTGTGAACCTCCTAAACTTTTTATAAGGCTATTATAGCAAGCCAAAGTGACTGTTCGGTGACTTTTTCGGCGATTAAAGTGACTGTTTAGTCATATTTCTTATTTTATTTCATTGTAAAATTTCATTGTGAACGTGTTACCGGTTACTTCTATGTCGCCGTTCTGCCCGCGCATAATGGAAAGCGCCAGCGGCAGACCAATCCCGTAGCCATTGCCGCCCGTTTCAAACCGCTTGAATATCTTCTTTATGTCATCTCGTTCAACGCCCGCGCCGCTGTCTGTGACGCTTATCCACGCGCAAATGGGGTTCGCGCCCGCCGCTACCGCAATTTCGCCGCCCTCGGGCGAGTGTTCGTGAGCGTTCTTGACGATATTCGTCAGCGCCTCGGCAGTCCAGCGGCGGTCGCAAAAAATGTACGCCCCGCCGTTTACGACAACACGTTGATTCTTCACGTCAAGCATAATAGACAGCGGCTCAAGGGCAAGTTTAGTTAGTTCCGCAGACGACACGTTTACCGCGCAAACTCCACCGCCCCCGCGTCGAGCTTCGCCATTTTGAGCAGCGCCTACACAAGCCACTCCACCCGGTCAAGGCTTTTGCGAATGTTGGCGGCAAATTCGGCTTGCTTCTCGGCGGGCGCGTTTTCAAGCAAGTCTGTCATTATGCCGATTGTCGTAAGCGGCGTTTTGATTTGGTGGGAGATGTCTGCAAGGGTGTTTTCAGCATATCGCGTTCCCTTTGAAGCGCGTCAACTTCCTCGCCCCGCCGTGTCACCAACGTGTGAATGTCGTTGCGAAGGGCGGACAACGCCCCCTCGCAGTTGTCGCGAATGTCTATGCTCTGCCCGTCAATGAGCTTGCGGACGTTCGCCGACAAGCCCGTAATTTCCGACCGCTTAATCAGCACGATACCCAAGCCCACTCACTGTTTCAATATTAGCCGCGCCGCCGAGCTTTTCACGCAGACGCTTGATGTAGACGGTCAGCGTATTGTCCTCCACGAAATTGCCCGCGCTGTCCCAGATGCTTTCCAAAATCTGACTGCGCGACAAAACCCGCCCCTTGTTGCCCGCAAACGTCAGCAACAGGCGATATTCCAGCGCGGTCAAGTCCAGCGGCTCGCCGCCTATACAAGCCTTGCCCGCGTGAATGTCAATCGTAACACCGCCCAGCGTTTCTATGTTAGAGTGACTGCCCTCGCGCCGTCTGAGCGCCGTCTTAACGCGGGCCAACAGTTCACGCAACCGAAACGGCTTGGTGATGTAATCCTCCGCGCCGCCCTCAAACGCCTTTACAATATTACCCTCGTCGTCAACCACCGTGAGGAATATAACCGCCGTGTCCGTCAGTTTTTCGCGGACGGCAAAGCCCGTGCCGTCGGGCAGCTGCATATCCAAAATGGCAAGGTCAAAGCCCGCCGCGCTGGTGGCGGCGGCTGCGGCGCGGACAGTGGCGGCGTGTGTTACCGCGTACCCCTCCTGCTCCAGCGCGTATGTCAGCCCCGATGCAATCATCGAGTCGTCCTCAATGATGAGAATTTTGTTCATATGCCGCCCTCCGCCGCGAAATAACGCAATTGCCGCGTGTTGCCGGATTTAGACAGTTCGCCGCTCTCAACCAATTTCCGCAGCACCAATCCCGCCGCCGTTTGGTTCACGCCAAGCACTTCCTCCGCTTGCTTGCGGTTTATCGAGCCGTTTTCGCGTACAAAGCGCATAACGCTGTCACGCGGCGCGGGGTCAATGTTCACTTTGGCGGCGTTCATATTCGGCAAAATCAGCTTGAACACGTTGGGCGTGACCTCGATTTTCGGCTGTTT
>JAITGW010000172.1 GCA_031280325.1 Oscillospiraceae bacterium | reverse complement strand
ATCCCGCGCGGCCGTCGTGACGCGGTCATAGATTTTGTCCGCGGTTCGCTTTGCGTCCTCGCAGCCGCAGCCGCGCAGGGATACGCCCATAGTGATCGTCCGCACGTCGAGGTTTTGGCGGTCGATCATGGCGTTCGTTTCCAGAATTTCGTTTACATTAATCATATTCTGTGCATCGCCTCGAAAATATCCTCCCGCTGAATGCGCACGGACAGATTTAGCTGCGCGCCTGATTTTTCCAGCGCGTCGGCAAGCTCCGCGAAAGTGAGGCTGCAGCCTGAAGTGTCCACAAGCATCATCATGGTGAAATAGCTGTCCAAAATCGTCTGTGTAACGTCAAGGATGTTCGCCCCATGCCCTGCCAGAAGCGCCGAAACGCCCGCGATAATCCCGACGCGATCCCGCCCGACGACCGTAACGATTGCTCTCATAAAAATCCTCCTAAAGCGCCAGCTCGTCGAGCGTAAGCTCAAACGCACAGCAAAAATGCTCCATAAAATAGTCTGCCTCCGGAATGCAAAGCGCCCGGATTTTCTCCCGCGTCTGTTCCGCCGCGAGGCGAAATTCACGGTTTCCTGCCTTTTCCTCTTCAAGGCATTTTATGTACGCCGCGATCTTGTCCGCGGCGTGGACTAATTTCCGCGTCTCGCCGTCGTCCCCGCCGCCGAGAAGTCCGGCATATGCCGGACGCATTTTCTCGGGAAGCGTCATAAGAAGCCGCTCCCGCGCCGTGCGTTCCGCCTGTTTATACGCGCCGGTCAGCGATTCGCTCAGATATTTTATCGGCGTGGGCATGTCGCCCGTCATGATTTCCGTCGCGTCGTGGAACAATCCAGCGGCGGCGACGCCGCCGGGGTCAGCGTCTCCGCCGAGCACGTCGCGCCGGATTACGGCGAGCGCGTGCGCGATTACGGCGGTCATATGCGAATGCTCCTGAACGTTTTCCGTAACGGCATTGCGCATAAGCGCCCAGCGGTTGATGTTCTTCAGCCGCGCCACAAGGGCGAAAAAGCTTGTCATTCCGCCGCGGCTCCGGACAGCTCCGCCTCCGCCGAGCGGCGCACAAAGACCTTTTTCTTCCACCCGCCGGTGTAGAAGCGCACATTGGTGATAATCAGAGCGAGCAGCCAGCCATATGCCATCGTTTCCCACGCGGATTCATATCCGTACCAGCCGAACGCGTATACCCCAAGATACGCCAGAATTATGCGCAGCGCAAGCGCCGAAAGCGTCGCCGCGGATTGCAGCAGGGTATCCCCCGCGCCCTGAAGCACGCCGCCGAGAACCATGTACAGTGTGAATATCCAAAATACAAGCGCGTAAAAGCGCACCTGCTGTACGCCGATGTCGGTCGCAAGACCAGTCACGCCGAACAGCGCGATGATGTGCCGCGCGGAGACATATAGTATCGCGGAGAGAAAGATCGAAACGCAGAACGCCAAAAGCTCTGTCTTATAATATCCGCGCTTTACCCTGTCGAGCCGTCCGGCGGCAAGGTTTTGCCCCGTGAAGCTTGCCAGCGCGGACTGGAAGCCCATGACCGGCACGAAGAAGAACAGGTCGATTCTCGTTCCGGCGGTGAACGCATCGGAAATCGCCTTGCCGGCGGCGTTTACGGACACGAAATGATATACGAGCCGCGACACCGCGATGTTTCCGAAAGCGACAATACTCTGCTGAATCGCCGTTGGCAGACCGATTTTGACGACCTTTCCGCAAAGTTCCCTGTCAAAGTGGCGCTCGCCCTTGCGGAACGGGAATTTACGCCGCAGATAGATATATGATACGGTGACGCACGCAAGCTGTGATATAACAGTCGCCCACGCGGCGCCCGCGACGCCCCACTTGAAGCTTATGACAAACCACAAATCAAGCGCGGTATTGACCGCCGACGAGACAAGCAGGAAGAAGAACGTCGCTTTGCTGTCACCCACGCCGCGCAGGGCGGAGGCAATTGCGTTGTAAATAAACTGGAACGGCAGCCCGATACAGTAAATCTGAACATATGTAAGCGCGTGCTTGTATATATCGGGATCGCTTACGGACAGCACGCTGCGCAGCAGCCAGGGAGAAGCGAAAAACGCGATAATCATCACGGCGACGCCGACCGCGCCGAGGAAAATCATCGACGTGTCAACCGCAACGGAGAGGCGCCGCTCTTCCCGCGCGCCGAAGAGCTGGGCGCACACAACGCTCGCCCCGATGCCGAGTCCCATGGCGAACGCGAGGTAGAGAAACGTGAGCGTCGCGTCAGCGCCGACGGCGGAGAGGGATCCGGGGAACATCTCCTCCGCAAAGCGTCCGACTATGATGTTATCAACGGTGTTATAAAGCTGTTGGAGCAGGTTTGCCGCCATAATCGGCAGGGCAAAGAGGAAAATTTGCGTCAGCTCCGGTCCTTTTGTCATATCCTTTTTCAAATTTCAGCCTCCAATGAGACGCGCTCAAAATTTTTGTAGATTTATATCATACCACGCGTTCGCAAAAATTGCAATTGACATTTGCCTTGATTTTTGATATAATAATTTTAGTCAAAACTAAATACAGTCTTCAGGGCAGGGTGAAATTCCCGACCGGCGGTAAACGAGGGCGCGTGCGCCCCGCAAGTCCGCGACCCGCGCAGCGTTATGTCCGCGCGGCTGAACCGGCGTGATTCCGGTACCGACAGTATAAACCGGCTTCGGCCGGTCACAGTCTGGATGAAAGAAGGCGAGTGGGTATTTACCTCTCCCGCGCCCTGGCTTGTCTTAGTTGGGACGCATTTTTGCGCATGGTTCGGTCTCCTTTCAAAAAAGACGGGGAACCGCGCGCAATGGAGTCAGAAAAGCCTCCGGCGAAATATTCGCGGGGATTCCGGCTTTCCTGACGGAAAAATTTTTGGAGGTATACTCAATGAAAGCGTCCCGCAGCGCAACCCGCGCCCTTACGATGATGGCGCTCACAACGGCAATTGCCGTCGCCCTCTCGTTCGTCCCCGGTTTTTCAATGTTGCCATCCGTCAGCTTTATTAAGTACGAATTTTCCGATTTGCCGATTCTCATCGGCGTGTTCGCTTTCGGCGCGCTTCCCGGCGTCTCAATCGCGGCAGTTTCGGTGCTGCTGTCGTTCCTTCTCGGCGCTGAGGGCGGCGGGCCGTGGGGTGCGCTCATGCACTTTATCGCGATAGGCGTATACGCCCTGTGTGCGGGACTGATTTACGGCAAGAAAAAATCCCTTAAGCGCGCGGTTTTCGGCATGGCGGTCGGAATCCTCGCGATGACCGCCGCAATGATCCCCGCAAACCTTGTCATTACGCCGATATATACCGGCGCGCCGCTGGCGGTGATTCGACCCATGTTGCCCGCAATCGCCGCGGTCAACCTCATCAAGGGCGTGATCACCGCAGTACTTACGTTCATAATTTACAAGCGCATTTCCGGCTTTTTGCACGGGAAGCGCGTATCGTGAAAGGGGAAATTCCCATGGAACCGGAACTCGGTCAAAGGCTCCCCGGGCTGTCCGCCCCTGCGGCGGAGCTTCGGCAGTACGCCCGGAATAAAATGCGGAGGTTTCCCGCCGTCTGGCTGGGAAGTATTGTGTATTTTGCGGTTTCAGCCGGGATCGCGATCCTGCAAAACACCGTTTCCGGGCAATCCGCGTTTCTGACCGCTTTTATAGAGCGCTTCCCGCCTGACCGAATCGCGGCGGGACTTCCGGAAAACGCGCCCGAGATAATCGACGCGCTTGCTCGCACATACATTGTTCCGAGCGGGACGTTGCTTGCGCTTGCGCTCTCTGTCGTACTCGGTGTGGTAACGACGGGCTTCACGTGGTATCTGCTCCGCGCCGCCCGCGGTGAGACTCCGCGCGCTATGAGCATATTCGCGCCTTTTGCGCGCGCGGGCAGCGCCGCCGCGCTGTACATCATTAAGACGCTGCTTGTGTCCGCCGGATTTCTGCTGCTTATCGCGCCGGGAGTTTTTTTGGTTTGCCGCTGGTCAATGGCGGAGCGGATTATGTACGATCACCCGGAATACGGCGTTTTTCGCTGTCTGCGCGAATCCGCCAAGGTAACGCGAGGGCGCCGCGCGCGGTATTTCACGCTTGTCCTGTCGTTTATCGGCTGGGCGCTGGGAAGCCTTGCTGTGTCGGTGTTTCTTC
>JAITGW010000170.1 GCA_031280325.1 Oscillospiraceae bacterium | reverse complement strand
AAAAATATTTTTACAAATTTTTCTTTGTTGCTATTGACAAAAAAAAAAAAAAAAGTGATAGAATATAGCTATTCAAAATGACGTACAGAGAGGGGATAGTCCAATGCAGCAGGATGAGGATCAGCGATCCCTGTCGGATGTTTTCCCGTTTGCGCGTGACAGGAGGGAGAAAGCGGGAGTAATATTACAAAAGGAGATAATTATTATGAAAAATATGTATAAAAAGCTTATCAGCGTCCTCGTGGCTCTGGCAATGCTCGCGGCGATGAGCGCGGTTGCGGTGGCAACGGAGGGGGAGGAAGAGTACACCCCGCCGGAGATCACAGACTTTACGGAAAATACATACGTCGAGAGCGACGGCACGTTTGTGACGGAAGCCGCTTTCTTTGAATGCAGTTCCATCTATTTTATTTGGTGATGAAGGTTCACATTAAAGCACGGTTGGTATGTGCGGTGATTTTTGCAGCGTCACTGGTAACGTGGTCAATCCCGTGCCTGTTTGTTGGGAACGCAAGTCCGATATGGCATTTGCTGCTTATACCGATAGTCTTTGCCGAAACTGCGTTAATCGTTCTTGACGTTAAAGCTAAGCGTTGGCATATGCTCTGCGCTATGCCAATGGCGGTAATCGTGACAGTATCTCTTGCGTTTAAGTCTATAGGGTTTATGCGAGTTTCCGAATGGCTTCAGTGGATTGGAATCGGCGCTGGATTTCTTGGAACAGGTGTTGGAGCGTGGTACAAAAGCAAGACAGCTGATAGAGCAGAATAATTGCAAGCGCCCCCGCTTCAATGCGGGGGCGCTTAGCTGCCTGCGGACTGCGCCTGCCGGGGCGCTATGCTCAGCTGAAAGCGCTGTCAGTGGACAGCGACTTCGGGAATAAATTTGGTGCGGCGAATATGTTAAAAGCTAACCATAACGCTTGGCGTGAGAAAAGTATTCCGCAAGATGGCAGAATGAGTCGGCGGCGCGGGCGTCTTGTTTCCGAAATGATTCCGCGTTCTACACCGCGCCTCACGGCGTTTTACCTCGCACTCGCACGCCTCGCCGCCGCGCTCTGATTCCCGAAATACGTTTCCCGCAACCGCTCATTCCAAAACCGCATTGATTTGCCTGTTCCATTTTTGCCTTGCGGGTGTTATAATGCAGACATAAGCAGCGTCGGCAAGTCGCCAAAATGCATTTTATGACGGAAAGGAAGTCAATTTATGGCATACACTCTCAAGCCCATCAGCGACCGCGTCGCCAAAATGCGCGAGAAATACCGCGAGACGCAGCCTGAAATCTGTATCGCGCGCTATCGCCTCATCACGGAGTTCTATATGGAACACCGCGAGATGCACGGAATTCTCAAGCGCGCGAAGAATCTCAAAAACATTCTTGAAAACATCCCGATCCGCATTGACGACGATGAAATCATCGTCGGCGCGCAGTCGGGGAAATACCGCGCCGCCGCGCTCTATCCGGAAAACAGTGTGGACTGGCTGAAGGAAGAGCTCGGCAACCGCCGCATCTCCACCCGTGAGATCGACCCGTACATCATCTCCGAGGACGACCGCGAATATGTACTCTCCACGATCGATTTCTGGACGAAAGAGTGCATGAGCGCGAAAACCGACGCGCAGATTGTTGACGAATATTTCCCCGTCGCCGGCAACGGCGTGACGATGTTTTCCGCCCGCGGTCAGACACAAAGCCCGGTTGGTCACTTTGCAACGGGATATAACACCGCGATCCGCAAGGGCTTCGGCGCGATCAAAGCCGAGGCTCAGGCGAAGATCGCGGAGTATATCGAAAACGCTCTGCCCGGCACGACGATCGACCAGTATAACTTCTACCGCGCGATTGTACTTGTTTGCGACGGTATCATTACGCTCACAAAGCGCTATGCTAAGCTCGCGGAGGAAAAAGCCGCGGCGGAGACGAATCCCGCCCGCAAGAAAGAGCTTCTCATGATGGCGGACACCCTGGGATGGACGGTAGAGAAGCCCGCGCGCAACTTCCTTGACGCTGTTCAGTGCCTGTTTATGTATCAAACCGCGCTGTGCCTTGACGCGAACATGCACGGTATGAGCTTTGGCCGCGTCGATAAGTATCTCGGCGATTATCTTGAGGCGGACCTCGCCTCCGGCGCGCTGAGCGATGAATACGCGCAGGAGATCATGGATCTCTTCTATCTCAAGGTTGCGGAGATGAACAAGCCGTGGAGCTATGGCGCCACGCAGTCCAACCCCGGCTATACCTCCGGTCAGCTTATGACGATGGGCGGTATGGACAAGGACGGCAACGACGCAAGCAACGCCGCGACTTTCGCCATGCTTCAGTCGGTCGGACGGTTGCTTCTGCACGATCCCCCGCAGGCGCTGCTCATCCACAAAAATACGCCGCCGGCGCTTTGGGAAGCCGCGATTGAGACTACCCGCCGCTGCGGCGGCGTGCCGACGTTTGAAAATCAGGACGTTATCATCCCGTCGCTTATGTCACGCGGACTGTCGCTTGAGGACGCGCGCGGCTGCACCATGATCGGCTGTGTGGAGCCTGCCGGCTGCGGGAACGAATGGCCCGCCTGCGGCGGCACGGGCACGGAATCCTATATGAACCTCGCGAATGCCCTGCTGCTTGCGATTAACGACGGATATACGCCCGTTCCCATGCTCAACGCGTTTATGGCGGCCCCTCCCGGAACGCCGAACAAGCGCGTGGGTATCCCGACCGGGTATCTGTACGAGATGAACTCCATTGAAGAGGTCATTGAGGCTTACAGACAGCAGATTGACCTTTGGGTTAAGTGGCACATCATGAACATTAATTCCTTTGAATATATCGCCAAGGAGTTTATCCCGAATCCGCTTGTCTCCGCGACGATGGAGGGGTGCATGGAATCCGGCAAGGACGTTATGTGGGGCGGCGCGAAATACAACTCCACGGGCGACTCCGGCGTCGGTATCGGAAACGTCGGCGACAGCCTGAACATCATCAATCAGGTCTGCTTTGTAGATAAAAAGTACACCACGCGCCAGCTTTATGACGCGCTCATGGCGAACTGGGAGGGCTATGAGGAGATGCACGCGTATATCATGAACGACTGCAAGCACTATGGCAACGGGTACCCGGAGTGCGATAAATTCACGGCGATCGCGGCGAAATGCTTTGCGGATTCGGTCAACCGCCTCACCGGACCGCGCGGGAAATACAGCGCGGGGCTGTATCCGGTCACGACGAACGTCATGTTTGGATATCTCACCAAGGCTACGCCGGACGGGCGCCATGCGGGAGAGCCGCTGGCTGACGGAATCGCGGCGCCCCAGGGCTATGACAAGAACGGTCCGACGGCAATTATCGCATCTGTCGCGGCGATTGACCAGGTCGATTTCCGCAACGGAACGCTGATGAACCTCAAATTCCACCCCAACGCCATGAACGGCGAGGACAGCGTGCAGAAGCTTACTCAGCTGATTCAGACGTACTTTGACATGGGCGGCATGGAGCTTCAGATCAACGTCGTCTCCGCTGACACGCTGAAAAAGGCGAAGGAGAATCCGGATAAATTTAAGGATCTCGTCGTGCGCGTTGCGGGCTTCTCGGCATATTTTGTCGAGCTTCACCCTGATGGTCAGAACGATCTTATCCGCAGGACAGAGCTTGCGTTTTAGGCAATAACTTTTCAATGTAAATGTGCGCGGGGCTTTTGCCCCGCGCACACTGTGCGAAAATGAAGTGCGGCGCAGCTAAGTCTGTACTTTCAATAAAAAAAGCAAAATTTTATAAAAAATTACGTTAACCTATGGTGTTCTGCGTCAAATCGTGTATAATAACAATGAACTTTTGCTGGAAAAGGAGGAGCACAATGCCATCGACGTCGCCAATCTATGCGGCTAACAATTTAATCATGCGGGCAAAGGAAAGCCATGTAGAGCTCTCGCCCCTCAAGCTGCAAAAATTGCTGTACATCCTCTATGCGCGGTGCCTTGCGGAAATCGGAGCTCCTTTGTTCGACAATCCCTTTGAAGCGTGGAAATATGGACCTGTCGTTACAGACATATACGAAATTTTCAAGAAGGCGTCAAGCTCGGTGCGCGAGCCTATGCCGGATAAGGAAGGCAGCTATCGCGCATATTCGCTAAGCGGCGCTTTTGGCAGATGCTTTGATGAGGTTTGGGGGAAGTACGGTCATTGCTCCGCCGGCGATTTAGTGGAATTGACGCACCGTCCGGATTCTGCCTGGACAAAAACATATAACAAATGCGATAAGCTTTACGGAGGATATTTGTCAGATGACGATATCAGAATCGACGGAGATTCCTGGTTTGACGGCAGATGCTGAGAAGTCAACTCCGATAAACGAAGTAGCTCCGGCTCAAAACGAGCGTGTTAACATGCGGCAGACTCACGGAAAAAGCAATGGCAGATCTTCATATGAGCCGCAGAACATTGATGAGTACAGCAAGAAAATTGAAGCCGACAACGCAGCGCAGACAGATAAAACATCCCGCAAAATCCTTTGGATGTGTCTGAGTCTTCTTGCTGCGGTCGTCGTTGGAGAAGCCGTCCTGGGAATTCTCAAAATTCCGATTGAATCAAAACGTATAGACACCGTACTTGACACAGTAAAATACATAACGTCAACCGTGATGGGATATCTTTTCGGCAAGGGCGCGTTAAGCGGCAAGAAATAAAGAAATAAAACACTGAGAAATACATGGAGGATAAATAATGGAAAACCTACAAGGCAAAACCGCGTTCATCACCGGCGGAGCGTCCGGGATCGGACTCGGCATCGCCAAGGCGGCGGGCAAGGCGGGGATGAAGCTCGTAATTGCGGACATCCGCCAGAGCGTTGTGGACGAGACTGTCAAATATTTCGAGGGAGAGGGCGTGCCCGTGCTCGGGCTGCAGCTCGACATTACTGACCGCGAGAGCTTTGTCCGCGCGGCGGACAGCGCCGAGGCTCGCTTCGGGAACATTCATCTTCTTGTTAACAACGCCGGAATCGGCGTCAACGGAAAGCCGCTTTGGGGATATACCTATAAGGACATCGACTTTATGGTCAGCGTAAACATTACGGGAATCCTCAATGGAATTGTCACAATCGTGCCGCGTATGCTCGCGCACGGCGAGGAAGGGCATGTTTTGTCCACCGCGTCAATGAACGGGCTTGCGGTGTTCGCCGGAACGGGGTTGTACAGCGCGACAAAGCAGGCGGTCGTCGGCATGATGGAGACGCTGGCGGACGATCTCTGCGGCACGAAAATCGGCGCGAGCGCGTTTTGCCCCGGTCCGATTATGACAAATCTCGGTCAGACGACGGACGAGGTTCGCCCCGAGGCGCTGCGCAACGAGGGAGAGCGGAAGCCAGGCGGTCCTCCTCCGCTTAAGCCCGGCGTAAAAATTCCGGATTTCGGAAAGTTTATGATGACGATTGAAGAGTGCGGTGAGCGCGTCATCCGCGGAGTGCGCCGCGGTGATCTGTACATCACCACCCATGCGATTTTCCGGGAGGGTGTCCGCGCCAGAGCCGAGGCGATGGTTCGCGCTTTCCCGCTTGACCCTGTGGATCAGGAGCTGTTCGAGGATTTGAAAGCGTTCGGCCATCAGGTTTACAACCCGGTGTATGACACGCAGAAGCAGGTTCCGCCCTTCGAAAAATGAACTGTGCAGGGGCGGAAGATCCGCCCCTGCGGTTTTTGCCGCGAAAGCTGACCGCATCTGGTTAACGACCGCAAAATGCGCTCAATATCCGCGGCAGAGCTTCACAAAGCGCCGCCGCATAGGCGGACAGGCGGCGGTATATTCCTGATTTTTCGGCGATTAAGCGCAGGCTGGGCATTTGCGCCGCTGTGCGCGGGGTTAAGAAAGGGAAATGAAAAATGGCGACCAAAATTCTTCTTCTCCTGGTGTTTTTCGCAATCACAATTACCGTCGGACTCCTGTTTCGCAAGCGGTCCAACTCTGTTTCAGGCTTCGTTCTCGGCGGTCGCAGCGTTGGTCCGTGGCTCACCGCGTTCGCCTATGGCACATCGTACTTTTCGGCGGTGGTGTTCGTGGGCTATGCCGGGCAGTTCGGCTGGAAATTCGGCGTGTCCGCTCTGTGGATCGGTCTTGGCAACGCGCTCGTCGGCTGCCTGCTCGCCTGGGTTATCCTCGCGCGCCGCACGCGAGTACTGACCCACCATCTTGGCAGCGCGACCATGCCGGATTTTTTCGGGCGGCGCTATAACTCTCGCAGCCTAAAAATCGGCGCGTCGGTGGTCACGTTCGTATTCCTCGTGCCGTATACCGCGTCGCTTTTCAACGGACTGTCCCGCCTGTTTGAGACGGCGTTCCGAGTTGACTTTGTCTATTGCATAATTGGTATGGCGGTGCTTACCGCAATTTACGTAATCGCCGGAGGGTATACCGCGACAGCTGTAAATGATTTTATACAGGGGATTATCATGCTTGCGGGAATCATCGCCGTAATCGCCGCGGTGCTCGCTCAGAACGGCGGATTTTCCGGCTCTGTCACGGCGCTGGCGAATGTCCCGGGCAGCGCGCCCGGCGTGTTTGCGTCGTTTTTCGGACCGGATCCGCTCAGTCTTTTGGGCGTGGTGCTGCTCACGTCGGTGGGCACGTGGGGACTTCCGCAGATGGTGCAAAAGTTCTACTCCATAAAATCCGAGCGCAATATAAAAACGGGTACGGTCATATCGACGATTTTTGCCGTCGTCATCTCCGGAGGCTGCTATTTCCTCGGCGGGTTCGGGCGGCTGTTTGCCGACCGCATTGGCACAAACGAACTGGGCAATCCCGCCGCCGGCTTCGATTCTGTAATTCCCGGCATGGTTGCGGGCTTTTCCGACCTGCTTGTAGGCGTTGTTATCGTGCTGGTGTTCGCGGCGTCAATTTCAACGCTGTCGTCGCTCGTCATGGCTTCCGCGTCCACGCTGACGCTGGATTTTCTAAAGGGCAATTTCGTCAAAAAGATGGACGACCGCCGCTCACTTCTCACGATCCGCGCACTTGTCGGCGTGTTCATCGTGATATCAGCCGCGATCGCCGTGGTTCAGGCGAAGAGTACGGTTACGTTCATCGCGCAGCTCATGGGCGTGTCATGGGGCGCGCTGGCGGGAGCGTTTCTCGCGCCGTTTCTCTACGGGCTGTACTGGAAGCGTGTGACAAAGGCTGCGGTTTGGGTGAATTTCATATTTGCGTCGGCGCTGATGCTTCTGAACATTTTCGCGAAAAGCTTGTTTCCCGCGATTTTACAGTCGCCGATTAACGCGGGCGCGTTCACAATGCTGTTTGGACTGATTCTCGTGCCGGCTGTCAGTATGCTGACAAAAAGGCCGGACAAAAAGCTCACGGACGACTGCTTTGCGTGCTTTGGCGTTCCCGTTTCGGTATCCAAGGCGGATTCTCTGGGCAAGGGGGAAATTAACGTCTGATAATATTGCCGGGCGACGCGCGGCCTGACAGAATACAATATATTAAAGGTGGTCGCCATGAAAAAATTCACGATTCTGACACTGGTCGCGGTAATACTGCTGGGCATGACCTCGTGTAACGCGCTGTCCGGCAAGCCCGCAACAGAGAAATGGATTGCGCCGAACAACACGGTTTCCGCGTGGTTCCGCGCTGACTGGACGGGTGATACCGCGCCGGGAATGCTTGACATATATGACACGACAAGCCTGCATATCGGAAAAACAGCGGACGGCGCGGATATCTTTGCGCTTCTGCGCGTGCCCCTGTCCGGAACGTGGCTCGCCGGGGAAATCAAAGGCGCGCGCCTGTTTCTGAAGATTCGCGAGGGCGCGGTTCCGTCAGAGCTGCGCGTCGGATTTGCGTCCGAGCCGTGGAGTTTTGCCGATACGACGCTTGCTCAGGCGGAGCGATTCTGCGATCCGTCGGGACTGGAGAGCGTTTCGGTTCGGAGCGAGGCTGACGGATGGATAAGCCTTGAGGTGACAAAATTCGTAAAAGCGTGGCTGAACTGCGATATGCCGAATTACGGCTTTTCGCTCTTTTCCGATAAACCGGGGGAGGAGCTTGTCATTGAGGCGGCGGATTGGGAGGAGGAAAACCCGCGGTTTCCATATCTGGAGGTCAGCGGGG
>JAITGW010000057.1 GCA_031280325.1 Oscillospiraceae bacterium | reverse complement strand
GGCATGGAAGCCGTGCTGTGCCAGGCGGACATGCACGGTGAGGGCAAGCACGTCGCCCCCTCACACGGCTGTCCGAACAGGCTTCTGTCAATACTCGGCGGATACACCCTGCAAATGCGCAATATGGACAGCTGGGAAGGCTGGTTCTGGGGAGCAAAGCATGTCTGGGGCTGCGAGCCGGTGGGCGAAATGATGCCGATGACTAATCTCTTTCCGGATATTGCGAAGCACGCCGAGCTTCTCCTGTACTGGGGCTGCGATCCGGAAACGACGCCGCTCGGCGTCGTCGGTCAGATTTCGTCGCGGTTATGCTATTGGATGACTACTCTCGGTATAAAATCCGTGTTCATCTGCCCTGACCTGAACTATGGCGCGGCGGTGCACGCCGACAAATGGATTCCCATACTTCCCAATACCGACGCGGCGCTCCAGCTCGCGATCGCGTATATCTGGATCACGGAAGAGTTATACGAAAAGGAATATATCGATACGCATTCGTATGGCTTTGACAAATTCCGCGACTATGTGCTTGGAGTCGAGGACGGCGAGCCGAAAACGCCGGGGTGGGCGAGCGAAAAGTGCGGCGTGCCGCCGTGGACAATCAAGGCGCTCGCGCGGGATTGGGCGGCAAAAACGGCGTCGATCCTCCACGGCAACGGCGGAAGCTATATTCGCGGACCATACGCGACGGAGCCGGCGCGGCTTGAAGCCATGCTGCTCGGAATGCGCGGCGTCGGGAAGCCCGGCGTTCATCAGGCGAAGGTGATTGAATTCAACCTCTGGAACCGGGACTTCCCGCTTCCGTATCAAGGGGATTTCATGCCGCAGCTCCCGGCGATCGCCGACCCGCTGCGCCCCGTTGACGGAGACGTTCATCCCAGCGTGAACATGAAGCGCTTCACATTGTCGGACGAACAGCAAAAGCGCGCTCCGGAGCTTATAGAGCTGTTTCGTCAGCACCCCGCGCCAAAGCAGTTTATCCCGCGCTGTCTCGTCCACAAGGCGATTATCGACGGCCGCGCGGAGTGGTATGGATTGCAATGCTTCTCGTCGAGTCAGGTTCCCGATAAGGATAACCGCCGGCTGCCTACTGCGGAATATGAGTTTGAAAAGCTTCAATACCCCCGCCCAGGTCTGTCCCGCGTCCACATGCTGTGGACCGACGCGCCTTGTCAAACGACGTGCTGGAACGACGGAAATCTCTCGATCCGCGCCATGCGCGATCCGAGCATTGAGTGCATTGTTGCGCAGCACCCGTGGCTTGAGAACGACTGTTATTTTGCCGACCTGATTTTTCCCGTCGCCACAAAGCACGAGATGAACGATATCGCAAACGATCTCTCCTCCGGCGGCTTCGTGTCTATTTATCTTGAACATCCCTGCTGCGAACCTGTCGGAGAAAGCTTATCTGATTTTGATGTGTGCGCCCGCGTCGCCGAAAAGCTGGGCCGCGACGTATATGACGCGTATACCTGCAACCTGTCCGAAGAGGAACGCGTGCGGTATTTCTATAAAGCCACAGGCTGTGAGGATTACATGACGTGGGAGGAGTTTTCAAAGAAGAAAATCTTCGTCGTGCCGTGCAAGGAAAACGCGCAGGAGCTTCCCGCCGGGCTTTATGACTTCTACCGCGATCCGTCTGCTCATCCGCTCTCCACACCGACAGGACTGTTGGAGTTTTCGTCGAAGCATATCGAACAGTATATGCCGCTTGATCCGGAGCGTCCGCCTGTGCCTCACTGGATCGAGAAGAGCGAGTCGCATGACGAGCGCCTCTCGTCCGAGCGCGCAAAAAAATATCCGCTTCTGTGCATGTCAAACCACGGGCGCTGGCGTATGCACGCGCAGTGCGACGACATCATATGGAACCGCGAGGTTGAGACGATGAAAATCCGCGCGCGGGACGGGTATCAGTACGAGCCGCTGTGGCTCAACCCCAAAGAGGCGGAAAAGCGCGGGATACAGCACCGCGATATTGTGAAAGTCTTCAACGAGCGCGGGATCGTTCTCTGCGCGGCATACGTGACGGAGCGTCTGTCGCCCGGCGTGTGTTATGTTGACCACGGTTCCCGCCTCGATCCGATCATACCGGGAGTGCTGGACCGCGGCGGCGCGATAAACACGATTACGCCGACTGCGACTACCTCGAAAAACGCCACGGGCATGGCCTGCTCCGGTTTTCTGACTGAGGTCGCGCGCGTCACGGACGAGGAAATGGAATGCTGGCGGCGCGATTATCCGGAGGCGTTCGCCAGAAAGCTTGACCCCGCCGCCGGCGTATGCCTTGAGGGCTGGATGACGGCGGACATCAGCCGGGGGACGATCGCTCATGATAACGAGACAGCGCCGACCCAATAAATCACGTTTGACGGATCACGGAACGCAGCTTCCGCGGGCGGTGGCATAATGCTCGCGCATGAAGCGGACGGTCAGACGGTCGCCGAATACGTGCGCGCCCGCAGGCGTGACCGCCCCGCGCGGGAGCCGTATCTCACAAAGGCGCGGGTGATTGATCCTGCCGCGAAGTACGGTTATGAGTCTCCGGATGCGTTTCCCGCGGCGTTCAGGCGCGAGTTCGGCGTATCTCCGACGGCGGCGCGGACAAGCCATATTCTCCCAAGCCGCCCCGCGCTTCAAAATTTCAATTTCAGGAGTGACAGAAATGGCGAAAATCATCAGAACCTATACACAGCAGGTGCCGGAGTCGCGTTTTGTCGGAATCAAATACGGCGACGGGGACAGATCGGACGGTATGTTCGCGCACAAATGGGGCGAATGGATGCGGACGAGCCGCTTCACCGAGCTTGAGGGCGCAAACGGCTTCGATAAGACCTTCCGTGAGGACGGAGACTCTTATATCGGACTTGCGCGCCGAAAGGACAGCGACCCGTTTGAGGTATTGGATCGGCATGTTCGCCCCGCCGGGAACGGCGGTTCCCGCGGGCTTCGGCCGCGTCGATTTCGGCGCGCTTGAACTTGGAGTTTGCTGGATACAGGGGCGCGAGCCGGACATTTACTTACAGGACGACGCGGTCATAAACGCCCTGTACGCGCGGGGACTGAAGCCCGCGGCGGATAAGGACGGCGCGCTTTGGATGTTCGAGCGGTATAACTGTCCGCGCTTCACCGTTCCGGACGCGGACGGTAACATAGTTTTAGACCTCTGCTATGTGATCGGGTAGCTAACCACTGACCCGGGAAAGGATTCTTTTTCTGATGAGCAAGGTTTTTTGCGTAGACGTATCAAAATGCAACGGCTGTCACAACTGTCAGATCGCCTGCAAGGACGAGCACGCAGGCAGCGACTGGCTGCCGTATGCCAGGGCGCAGCCCGAAATCGGGCAGTTTTGGCTAAAGCTCCATGAGCACACGCAAGGCTCCGTGCCGAAAGTTCGAATGCACTATACGCCGCGCCTGTGCAACCACTGCGAGCGCGCCGGGTGTATAGCGGCGTGTCCCGCCGGGGCGATATCGCGGCGGGACGACGGGCTTGTGCTTATCGACCCGCAAAAATGCGCCGGCTGCGGCGCTTGCAAATCCGCGTGCGTATACGGCGCGATTTTCTTTAACGATGAGTTGAAGATCGCGCAGAAATGCACCGGCTGCGCCCACCTGCTCGATAACGGGCTTGGTCTGCCCCGGTGTGCGGACGCATGTCCGACCGAGGCGCTCTCGTTCGGCGAGGAGGCGGAGCTTGAGGATTTTATCGTCGGCGCGGAGGTGCTGCAGCCGGAAACGGGCTTCCGCCCTCGCGTGTTTTATCGTAACATCCCCGGGGTTTTCATCGGCGGAACGGTTTACGACCCCGAAATCGAGGAGGTCATAATCGGCGCGCGCGCGCGCTGCATCAGCGGCTATAAAACATGGGAGGCCACGACCGATAACTATGGCGACTTCTGGTTTTTTGACCTTGCGCCCGGCGTTTACGAAATCATCATCGGCGCCGACGGATACGAATTTCAGACGTTTCAGCGCGTCCAGGCTCGCGAATCCGTAAACCTCGGCGACATTGCGCTGGAGCGAAAAGCAGACAAACAATAGGGGGCGCGCTTCCGCCTCCCCTATATTTCGCCGCCGTTTGACATTTCGCACCCGCAATAGCGCTGTCGATAAAGCCCAAAACGCTCTGACAGGCGGATACTGCTTAGGTATCCGTCTTTTTTCTTGAGGTCGCAGGGAAGAAACTCTGCGCCGCCGCACGTCAGGCGAGCGCCGATACCGTTTATCGCGGACGCGCTCTTTCTCGGACCCGTCGTAAGCGTTGTGCCGAACCACGCGTATCCGTTTTCCCGTGCGTAATCACGCGCCGCGCGCAGGCGCAGATCAAAGCACGCAAAACAGCGCGCGCCGCCCTCCGGCTCACTCTCAAGTCCGCGCGCCGCGGCCAAAAACCGCGCGTGGTCATAGACCGGAGCAATGACCTTTACGTGGCGCGCAGGACTCATCTCACGGTTCCAGATCTCTGAAAGGCGGAACACCCCGTCCCGCCGCAGGTCATGCTCCGCCTCGGGAAAAATGTTCGGGTTATCAAAGTAGAGCGTAATGTCAAATGCGTCAGCCAAAACCTCCAGCGCGCGGGCGGAGCACGGCGCGCAGCACGCGTGGAGCAGCAGCCGCGGATACAAACCAGAAGCGCGTACCTGTAGAAGTACGCGCTCCGTCTCAAGCCAAAAGTTCATTAGAAATACTTTCGGATGTTCTCCGTCGCGGCGGCGACATCCGCCGAGACCATCATTGTGAATTTGATCCCGTGCTTCTGACCGAAAGCCTCGCACCAGTCAAAAAATTCCTCCGCGCGCTCATCAAGCGGAACGTCAATCATACGAAGCACGCTGTCGATAAACACGTGCGTAATGTCATAATTACCGGCGCGCAGTCCGCTGAGGAAGCCCTTGAGAAATTCATAGTTATTAAAACCGTATTCGGCGGATTCGATAAGGCGGACGGCGTGGGGCAGATCATATGTCAGGCGGCTTCCTTTTTCAAGGCAGACGATGTCGCCTTTCTCGCCCTCTAACGCGTGGGTCACAAGATCAATGAATTGCTTTGTCTTGCCGGAGCCTTTTACGCCCATGATGAGCTTTACCTGTGGCATCGGAAAACACTTCCTTTCAAATCGTTTTGCGCTTGTCTGTATTAATTTTACCAAAAAGCCAACAAAAAATCAACCTCGATTTTATCTTTTTTCCTCACAGCTCATGTTCTTCACTTATCGCAGCGCCCGCGAAATCTGCCGTGCGCTGTTTCAAAAGCTCCGGCGGTTATTCGACAATATTTCCTTCAGCTTGCGCTTATAGCTTTCCACCCCCGGCTGGTCAAACGGATTTATTCCCGATAATACGCCAGAATAGGCGCACGCAAGCTGAAAAAAGTATACCGCCTGACCGATATTATACGCGTCAAGCCGCGCCAGCTCAATCTCCAGCACCGGAACGCCGCCGGCGGCGTGCGCATCTGCTACAGCGCGCCGCGCGGCGGCGTTCAACTCCGCAAAATCCGTGCCGACAAGATCGTCGGACACGCCGCCGAAATAACTCGCACGCGGTATGACAAGCGTCCCGCCGTCCCGCACGGACAGCAGCGTCTCGAAAATATCCCTCCGTCCCTGCTGGATATACTGACCCATGGAATGCAGATCCGCAGTGAACGCCGCGCGGGACGGGAAAATTCCGCCGCCGCCCTTTCCTTCGCTTTCTCCGAAAAGCTGTCGCCACCAGGACGCAAGGTCGGATAAATCCGCCTCAAACGGCGCGAATATCTCCGTGCGATAACCCGAGGCGTACAGTCCGCGGCGCGTCGCGGCGTAACGCAGCGCCGTATGCCGCCCGCTTTGCGCCATGTCGCGCGCGCCGCTTATAAGCGCGTCAATATCAACTCCGGCGGCTGCCGCCGGAAGCAGTCCCGCCGGAGAAAGGACGCTGTAGCGCCCGCCGACGTCCCGCGGGATCGCGAAAAGCTCGCATTCCCGCTCCCGCGCGAAGCGCGACAGCGCGTTGTCCTCCTCGCCCGCCGTGACGTATACGCGCCCAAACGCGGCAGTGCCGTACCGCGCCTCCATATCCGAAAGCAATACGCGCGCCGCCGCGAGAGTTTCAAGCGTCGTTCCTGTTTTTGAGACAATATTTATAGAGTAATCGCGGGTTTTCAGCCGCTCGCGCAGGCGCGTCATGCGCTTCGCGGACAAATTGTCGCCGCAAAAAAACACGGAAAAATCCCCATCGCCCAGCGCGGAGATGAGAGCGCGCGCGCCAAGCGAGCTCCCGCCCGCGCCGACGAGGACGAGCGCGCCGGACTCACGGCGAATCCGTTGCGCCGCGGCGTGAATCCGGTCAAGCTCCGCCGCGGATTCTCTCTGCGCGATTTTCATCCAGCCGGTCATGGAAAACGCGGACAGGCGCGCGTTTTGCTCAGCTTGGTCGGCGTCCGCCGGCGCGGCGAATTTTAACGCACGGTCAGTAATTAACGACAGCATATACTCTCCTACAGGTTTTTGCGCGGCTTATCCCGCCGTAAACAGCAGCGAGAAGAAGCGCGCGAATATCTCCGCCCATGTCAAGCTCCGTGAACTTTCCGCGGAGACAATGTCGAGCTCCGCGATGATTCTGTCTCCCGAATGAACCACGATCGCGCCGAGGCGCTCTCCCTCAAGTACCGGCGCGGGCACGGCAGTGAGAATCGAAATCCGTTTTTCAATCACCCGCGCCTCCGCTTTGGTGACGACAAGGCATACATCTCCCTCCGGCACGGGCTGAACATAACGCGCCTTTCCGAGCACGACCGGAACCGGCGGAAGCGGCTCGCTTGGCAGGAGGGATATGAGTACGTAGTTATTGAACGCAAAATCCAAAAGCGCGGCTGCTTCACCGAAGCGTATCGCGCCCGTATCACAGCCCAGCACGACCGCGATATACTCAATTCCGTCTCTCTCCGCCGCGGCGGAGAGGCAGTATCCCGCGCGGGAGGTGTATCCGGTTTTAAGTCCCGTCGCGCCCTTATAGTCATGGATGAGACGGTTCGTGTTCGCGAGATTAAACGTCCCGTCCCGAAGCGTTCCCGTCCATATGGTGGTAAATTCCCGGATCAGCTCGTGACCCATAAGCTCGCGCGACATTATCGCAACATCCCGCGCAGTTGTGTAATGCTCATCGTCCGGGTACAGCCCGGAGGCGTTGGTAAAGTGCGTATCCGCCATGCCAAGCGCGCCCGCGCGCTCGTTCATCAGCTTCGCAAACGCCTCCTCGCTGCCGGCAATGCGCTCCGCCATGACGACGGCGGCGTCGTTTGCCGAGTTCACGGTGAGCGCTTTCATGAGATCGCGTACGGAGATCCGTTCCCCCTCCTCAAGATACATCTGGCTGCCGCCGATACCCGCCGCCGACGCCGACGCGGTTACGATCTCGTCCAGGGTGAGCGTCCCCGCCTCGACCGCCTCGACAATCAGCAGCTGTGTCATGATCTTCGTGACGGAGGCGGGCTCACGCCGCTCGTCCGCGCCGCGCGCATACAGA
>JAITGW010000054.1 GCA_031280325.1 Oscillospiraceae bacterium | reverse complement strand
CTCAATAAACGCGGCTGCCATGCTGTCCTCGGCTTCAATATGCGCGGCGCTCTCGCGCGGCGGCTCCGCGCGCAGGCGCGGCGCGTTTTGCATTCTCTCGGACACGCGCTCGAGGTAATTCTCCTGAAACTCTTCCGGCATATACGGCTCGAAAGGCTCCGCGCCCGTCTCCTCCGGGAAAATCGGGTGACCCCACATCTGCGAGAAGATTTCGTCGTCCCAAGGCTCAAGCTTCTCGCGCTCCGCATACGGATACTGCGGTCCGCATACCACCGGCGTCCCCATCGGCTCCGGCGTATACTGAACGGCGGACGCGGCTTCCGGAAAGATCTGTACCGGCGCGGGCGCGTATGCCCCGCGCGACGGAAGGTTAAGCTCTCGGGAAATAAGCGCATAGGACAGCGCTTCTATCGACGGATTGTCCGGAACCAGATACAGCGGCTTGCCGCGGAAATCGATTTTCCCGGCGCAGATAACGCCGCCCTCGGACAAATGAGCCACGCCGCTGTCAAGAAGATCAACTCCGCAGTACAGTCTGTACGCCGCCCCGATTATGGGTATCGGCGGCCAGACCTCTCCCGGCTCAAACGCGCCGGTAAGCACGACCGCGTCGCTCGCGGAGAGGGCGCTGATAAGCTCCAGCCCGAAATCCTGCGCGCGCTCCACAGCTCTGCACTCCCTTGCCCCAAGAAAGAGCGGCGCTGTCCCAAAGCGTCCCTCGGCGTCAGCCGAACGGACTCCGAGATATATGTGATAAATCGTTTTTGCGTTCATTTCTTCCATTCTCCCGGCAGAGAGCCGCCGCACCTCCTTTCGATGAATTTGAGTTGACAAAACGCGTCAATATTCGGGGAGCGGGGTATCGCCGATTAAGTTTATGTTGAATTTTTGTCGGTAATCGCGCAATGATATACGATGAGTGTGCCCGCGGAAAACAAAGATCGCCGTTCAGCTTTCCCGCTTTTATCTCACAAGCTTGTTCGAAACTTTAATTTCGCCCTTTACAAGCTTCTCGGCAATCGAATCCACCCGCGCGGCAAATTCCTCACCAAGCTTCTCAGCAAGGTTTGAGCTTTTGACAAGTCCCGCAAGTCCGTCTGAAATGCCATAGTACACAGCCTCGCTCTTTACCGTTCCGTCGCAGATTCCGCGGAGCGCGAGATACGCAACCTGATCCATCTTTTTGTACACTGAGGCGATTGCGTGGTTCGGCGCCATATATGCAATGTCTCCCATTGTAATGCACTTTTGTCCAAGCAGGTTTGCGGCGTACAGTGCTCCGCCTGCGGTATCGCCGGAGGTGGCGACAAAGACGACGCCGACGCCGGACAGGCGCATTCTGTCCATAAGGTCATATCCGCCGTCACGGTTATACGCGTTGCCGACATACTCCGCGTGAACGGTTATCGGCTCGCCGCGCTCCGCCGCCGCATATTCCGCGCCGGCGCGGAAGCCGGCCTCAAGCTGGAAGCCCGGAGAGTTCTCCGTTCCACCCAAAAATCCGACGGAGCCGGTGTCGGTCTGCGCCGCCGCAATATACCCCGCAATAAACGTCGCCTCCTCGGCGCGGATCGTGACCGCCGTAAGATTTTGAAGCGTTTCCTCTGCCGGGATCGCGTCGATAAGCGCAAATGTAATGTCCGGATATTGCGCAGCCTTAACAGCCAGCGCCTCGTTAATGTCGCCGTTTGCGCATATGACGACGGTGAAACCCTCCGACGCGATGGTGTCGATCTCCGCCTCGGCTTCCTCGTTTCTGTTCACGGAGAACCATTTGATCCTCAATCCGCTCTCCTGCGCGAATTTGTTCGCCCCCGCCCACACAGACTGGTTGGAGGCAGAGCGCATCGCGGCATCACAGAGCAAAACAGCGATTTGATATTTATCTTTATCATACTGAGGCGGCGTTTCCGAGTCCGGAGTGCTTGTGGGAACGCTTGTTTTTCCGCAGGCAAAAAGTGACGCAAGTACCGCAAGCGCGAGCACAAAAGCCACAAAATTTATCCGTCGTCTCATTTTTCTGTTCTCCTAATAAAAAATATTTTTGGTTCTCCCGGGTCTCCGCGCGCGAAGCGCATTGATCAATCCCTCTCCAAAATCGTGCGCGCGCGGCGCTTGATCCGGATTTGCATTCCTTCTTCAGAAGTCTGATGCAAGCCTCGGCTGTTGTTTGCCAAAATGCGGCGTTTTGTGGATACGCGGCATAAAATACACGGGCAAAGCGTATTTTATTGTGCGGTATTCATCATGAGGCTCTATGTATTCTATTCGGCGCCATTGGTAAATACGAATACAGAATGAGGCGCCGCAAAAAGCATAATACATTCAAATCATTTGAATGTCAACCGTTTTTGCCATTTCCCACAAAAATAATTTATGGTAAATGTGCATAATTTGTCGGCGTATCATTCATTCTGCCTAACCTTGCCGATCCGCCACCTGACAAGGAACGCCGCAAGATATCCAATAGTCAGGCAGTAGAGGATGTAATATCCTATTTGCATTTGCACCGCAAGCTGCGAGCCCCAACCGGACGGCCAGCCGGACTCTGCCTGCCGCTGCAGTACAATCGGCTGTAAAAACAGGAACACCAGGTTCAGCGCGGAGACGAGCACCGAATATACGCTGTACTGTATATTCAGTCTGCCGCCCGAGCCGAACGCAAGATATAGCGCCAGCAGCAGCGCGGGGTATATCAGAATCTGTATCACATTGATGACCGGCAAGCCATAGCCCGAAAACCGGAGCTGCTCATCCAGCGCCACGAACGGCAGCGCGGACGCCGCCAGATATGCCGCGATAAACGCCGGTATCGCCACGCTCAGTGTTTTTTTGCCGTTTTTCATCCTCATTTTACGCTCCTTTTGCGTCTTGCTTCGTTATTTCCCGCGCCAAAGCGCATGTTTGCGCCGCTATGGACGGTATTGCTGCTGTCCCATCTGCTGCGCGCCTCCGTAATACGGGTTTGCGTGACGCGTATAGGCGCCCTGCTGCTGTAACGGAGCCGCCGTCATGCGGAGCGCCGCCGCCGTTTCCACGGGGGACACCGCCTCTCGCGGGGAGTACATCGCGGAATACGCGCTTGCCCGCTCCTGCGCCATACGCTCTATGCGGTCCCAGTCCAGCTCGTCCCCGGCATCCTCCCGGCGCGGCTTCGTCGCGGAAAGGTATGCGAGTACAATAAGCGCGATAATGCCGAGCGGCGCCGCAAGAACCTTGACCGTTTCGATTGGTTTTTTCCCGAAACCGGCCGTCCAGTTCATAATAAGTACAACCTTATATCGGAAAGTGAACGGTGTGACATAGCCCGCGTCAGGCTCCGCCGCGTTGTCGCCCTTTGTGATTATCGCGCCGTCGCTTATGCTTATAATCCGGTGCGTGTTAAGCAAGCCGTCGCTTCTCTCAAAGGTGATGATGTCGCCAAGCTCAAGCGAGTCGAACGGCGTCTGCACGGCAATCACCAGCGCGCCGGGCTTTATCGCGTGCGTATCCTCTCCGTCCATGGAGTCCGTCGTGACAATAAGCGGCTTATAGCCGTAGAGCGTTTCGTCCTGCGGGTGCGTTACACGGTAAACAATAAGCGCTGTACCAAAGGCGATTATCAGAAACAGCGGCGTTATCAAAAGCCAGAACAAGCCGCCAAGCCCGCGCCGTTTCGGCGTCTTCCGCGGTAAAGCAGTCGGACGCTCCGGCTCGGGACGCGGCGCGCTCTGCGTTTGAGGCGGCGCAATCACCGGCTGCGGTGAAACCGGCGGAGATACGAGCGCCGGCTGTTGTATCGGTCGCGGCGCCGGCGCCGCAATCGGACGCTGCTGTCCAAACGTCATCGCCGGAGAAACCGGCGGCGGAACAAGCTGCGGCGTCGGAGCAATACTCTGCGGAATTACGGGCGGAACCGTGCGCGCTGCCGCCGCAGGCATCACGGGCGCGCTCTGCGGCACGGCCGTGGGTATCGGCGGAGTTATCGCGGGCGCGGCGGCCGCCGCGGATTCATTCGGCGGCGAGGGAACAGACTGCGGCGAGGTTTGCGTATTTGCGGGTTCATCGACAGAACCCGCGGCGCGCTCTCCAAGGCTCAGGGCGGTGATAAGCGCAAGCATTGCGTCAAGCCAGCTTTGAAGTCTGTCTGCGCGCTCACGATCCGTCTCGCCCTCGTGCGGAACAAGTCTGCGCGGAATCGCAAGCGCCGTTTTTGTAACCGCTTCCGCTGCGGCAAAGCTCTCGGCGCTCGCGCGCGGCGTCTGCCTTTCCCGCTGCCGGGCAGGCTCCACACGCGTGTACATAACCCGAGGCTCTGTACGCGGCGCGGCTTGCGGCGCGGACAGGAGCCTGGCGGCGGCGTCCGCGCTCATCGCGTCAAGCTGACGCTGCATGTCCTCAAGCGACTGGGCAAGCCTTGCGTTCTCCCGAGCGAGCTTGTCTCGGTCGGCAGTCAGCGCCTCAAGCCGGAGGCGAAGCTGTTCGTCTCCGGATGCCGAGTATTCTGTTGTACCATATGCGGTATACTCGTTCATGGATCTCCCTCAGGCGCTTACTTTCAGAAATTATGCGCGCTTACCGCTCATCATACGCAGATTGCGTAAGCTCAATCAGTTTATACAAGCCCTTGCCGCGAAGTCCCTCGACAAACGTCGGGAACTGTGCGGAAATGTCCGCGTCCGTCGTCACCAGTCTGCGCGTTTCGGACAGCATATACTCAAAAATCTCCTGACGGGCGTTGCTTCCGAATTCGCTGAGCTCCGCGTCCGCCGACGCGCTGAGTATCAGGCGGGGCAATGTGTTTTTAAGCGTCGCGCGCCCGACCGGCTCATAGCTCTCCCTGGTGATTTTGTTCAGATAGCCCTGCCAGTTTTCGACCGTGCGCAGATTGACTTCCCCGTTCGCGTCCATCTCCGCCTGGCGCGATGACGCAAGCTCTGCCGAATACCATCGCGGAAGCGCCGCCGGCAGGACGAGCTGCGCCGGGGCA
>JAITGW010000052.1 GCA_031280325.1 Oscillospiraceae bacterium | reverse complement strand
AACAGCAAGTCTTGGGTCAGTTTGCGTCCGGCAGCCGCAAGCCGCCGCGTTCAAGTCCGCTCCGCACGTCTGGCACAGGCCCGGACAGTCCGGCCGGCAAATGGGATTGTCAAGAACATTCAGGACAAGCTCCGTCACAATGACGTCGTCCAAATCCAAAAATCCATCTCCGACAAAATACAGCTCCGGGTCGTCCCGGGCGTTCTCGCTTCCGGAGAGGTCCGCGCAAAACTCATATTCCACCGTCTGCGTAAAATTCCGCAGGCATCGCGCGCAAACCGCGGAAAGCTCCGCCGTGAGAAGCGCCGTCATACTCAGCGCGCCGGCGCTGTTGCGGATCTTGCCAACCGCGCGCGCAATGCCGACAACCGCCGTGTACTTGTCGTCAAGCGCGCGGGATAAATCCGGTGAATAATCGAACGGCTTTGACAGCCCGTTCACTCCGACAACGTCACGCAAATCGAGTATCACAGCGCCGTCTCCTCTCAAGTACCGTAAGATTATACTTAACGCGGTGCGCGTTGTCAATTGTTTTTTGCATTTTGGCGCGTATTTTTTCTCGAAGCGGCGCTATCTCAAAAAATATCTTCCAATAAATTCCGGCGTTATCTCAAATTCCCGCCCGTTCAGATACTCCAGCGCACCCGCGTCCGACGTGAACGCGAAGCGCAGCTTATATGAACACAGCAGTTGTCCCTTTTCGCCAAAGCTGCGGTTCACGCGCTCGTCACCGTATTTTCCGTCGCCGAGAATCGGCGTTCCGAGGCGCGCAAGCTGCGCCCGGATTTGGTGCGTCCGCCCGGTGAGCAGCGCGCACTCAAGCAGCGAGAGCATACTCGTGGCCTTGCGCGTCTCATACATCGTCGCGGCGAACGCCGCTCCGCGAACCGGCTTGTCGGAGAGGAAAACCCGGTTGCGCTTCGCATCCTTGAACAGCCACCCCTCAAGCGTTCCGCGATCGGGGCGCGGCGCGCCGACAACGACCGTGAGATAGCGCTTGTCGATCTGCCTCTCTTTGATTTTTTCGTTTATTATGCGCAGCGCCTCCGCGTTTTTCGCGGAGATGACGATTCCGGATGTATTGCGGTCGATCCTGTTACAGAGAGCGGGCGCGAACGAATTTTCCTCCCTCGGGCGCCACTCCCCCTTCCCGTAAAGATAGCTCTGCGCGCGCGCAATAAGCGTCGCATAATCAAAGCCGCCGTCAGCGTGGCACAACAGCCCCGCCGGCTTGTTTAAGAGAAGAATATTTTCATCCTCATACACAATGTCGAGCTTTGGGTCTGTGATTTTGAGATAGGCGTTATCTTCCCGCGGCGCGTCAAAAAACTCGTCGTTGACATACATCCGAACAGTATCTCCAAGCGCGAGCCGCAAATCGCGCGCCGCGCCGCGCCCGTTGACTTTTATGCGCTTTATGCGAATATATTTCTGCGCCAGAGATGCGGGAAGCATCGGCGCGGCTTTGTCCGCAAATCGGTCAAGCCGTGCGCCGGCGTCATTTTTTCCAATAACAAACTCTTTCATTTACCCAGAACCCGCTGAATAATTTTTATTGCTCCGCGAATAATCGGCGGCTCCATACGGCGCACCGCCTCCGCAAGCTTTTCGGGAATCGCAATGCCCTGCGGGCATTTTTTCGCGCACGCGCCGCACTCGGCGCACTGCCGTCCGCTGCCGCTCTTTCCGGTGTGCGACAATCCAAGCGCCATGATATAGCTTTGCATTCCGGCGACAAAGCCCACGGCATAACGCCTGTTATACGCCTCGAACGAGCCGGGAATGTTAACGCCCATCGGGCACGGCATACAATAGGAGCAGCCGGTGCAGTCTACCTTATACGACTCGCGGAACGACGCAATAACACGGGGATATACCTCCCGTTCCGCATCCGAGAGGCACCCGGGCGGAGCCTCCTCGCATGTCTCCAGATTTTCGCGAAGCTGCGCAACGGCGCACATACCCGACAGCACAACAGTCACGCCCGGCTGATCCCAAAGCCAGCGCAGCGCCCACGCGGCATACGTTTTTCCGCTGTCCGCAGCCCTGAATACGCCGCCCGCGCCGCGCGGAACGTTTCCGGCGAGCCGCCCGCCGAGCAGCGGCTCCATGATAATCACGGGAATATTCCGCGACGCGGCGTATTCAAGCCCCGCACGTCCCGCCTGATTATGCTCGTCCAGATAATTGTACTGAATCTGGCAGAAATCCCAGTCATTAGCGTCGATAAGCGAGCGAAACTCCCCGCTCTGGCCATGGAACGAGAAGCCAAAGCGGAAAATCCGACCGCGCTCCCGCTCGCGCGCAACCCATTCTTCAAGCCCGAGCGCGCGCAAACGCTCAAGCTGCGCGAGCGACGCGACGTTGTGCAGCAGGTAATAGTCAATATAGTCTGTTTTCAGGCGCCCAAGCTGCGTCTCGAAATACTTTCCGAAATCCTCATGCGCGCGCACACGATAGTGCGGCAGCTTTGTCGCAATATATACCTCGCGGCGTTTATCATTGCGGCGCAGTACTTCGCCAAGCGCCTGCTCGCTCCCGCCGTAGATATATGCCGTATCGAAATAGTTCACGCCGCGCTCTATCGCTTCGAGTATGAGCTTCTCGCTTTTGTCGGCGTCCACCATGCCGCTTGCGCCGCGGGGCAGGCGCATACAGCCATAGCCCAGGGCGGAAAGTCTGTTGCCGGATTTCAAATCAATACGGTACTGCATATTTTCACTCCTAAAGCAGCGTGTCGAGCGCCATCATGCACGCAAAGCCGAGCATCGCGCCGATTGTTGAGAGGCTCGCGCGGTCGTCCCCGCTCTGCGCCTCCGGAATGAGTTCCTCGGCAACAACAAAAATCATCGCACCGGCCGCAAAGCTCAGCGCGAAAGGCAGCATTTCCCGCGCGGCGGACGCCAGCACCGCGCCGATTACGGCCGCGATCGGCTCCACAACGCCGGACGCCTGTCCGTACAAAAAGCTCTTCCAGCGCGAAAGCCCCTCCCGCCGCAGGGGAACGGAGACCGCCGCCCCTTCCGGAAAGTTTTGGATGCCGATTCCTATCGTCAGCGCTATCGCGCTTGACATACTCCCCTGCCCTGCCGAGACAGAGCCGAACGCCACGCCGAACGCAAGCCCCTCCGGAATGTTGTGCAGCGTTATTGCCATGACAAGCAGAACGCTGCGCCGCCAATTCGATTTCGCTCCCTCCGGCTGCGCCCCTGGCGTTCCGTGGAGGTGCGGCAGCGCGCGGTTCGCGGCAAAGAGGAAGGCGCCGCCGCACAGGAATCCGATTATCGCGGGAAGCGGCGACGCGCTCATCTCAATAGCCGGGGCAAGCAGCGACCAAAAGCTCGCCGCGATCATGACTCCCGCGGCAAAGCCTAGCATCGCGTTTAACGCGCGGCGGTTCAGCTCTTTGAAAAAGAATACCATCGCCCCGCCGAGCGCCGTGAGCCCCCATGTGAAAAGTCCGCCCAAAAGCGCCTGTACCGTGTGACTCAAAAATTACCCCGCCCTTTCAAATTGGCTGTTGTACAAGCCGGCATAAAATCCGCCCTTTGCCATAAGCTCGTCGTGTGTCCCCTGCTCCGCAATATCTCCGTCCTTCATACACAGAATGAGATCCGCGTTGCGTATCGTCGAGAGGCGGTGGGCGATTATAAAGCTCGTGCGCCCGGATAGAAGATTGTCCATTGCCCGCTGAATCAGCACCTCTGTGCGCGTATCGACAGAGCTTGTCGCTTCGTCGAGGATAAGCACCCTCGCGTCGGACAATATCGCGCGGGCAATAGTGAGAAGCTGCTTCTGCCCCGCCGAGATATTCGTGACCTCCTCATTAAGCACGGTATCGTACCCGTCGGACAGCGTCCGCACAAAGTGGTCTGCCTGCGCCGCTTTGGCGGCGGCGACAACCTCCGCATTCGTCGCGTCCGGCTTGCCATAACGTATGTTTTCCATTATCGTGCCGTTATACAGCCATGTATCCTGAAGCACCATACCGAATTTTTGCCGCAGATCCCGCCGCGCGTACCGCGCGATATCGCGGCCGTCAACGAGAATGCGACCGCCGTCAGGCTCGTGAAAGCGCATGAGCAGCTTGACCATCGTCGTTTTCCCGGCGCCTGTCGGCCCGACGATCGCGACCTTCTGCCCCGCGCGAATTTCCGCCGAAAAGTCCCGTATCACGCTCTCCTGTCCGTCATATGCAAAGCGAACATGCTCGAACGTCACGTCCCCGGACAGTGGATCTGCCTCGGCGGTGAAGCGCGTGTCGGTATCCTCCTCCTCTTGTTCCTCAAGAAACGCAAAGACGCGCTCGGCCGCCGCCGCCGTGGACTGGAGCTGGTTTGCGATATTCGCAAGCTGTGTGATCGGCTGCGTGAAGTTTTTGATATACGTAATGAATGCCTGAATATCGCCGACGTTCATCGCGCCGCGCGCCGTATAGTAAGCTCCGGCGACACATATCGCGACGTAGCCGAGGTTTCCGATAAAATTCATCATCGGCATCATAAAGCCCGTTAAAAACTGCGCTTTCCACGCGGAACTGTACAGCTCGTCGTTCTGCGAGTCGAACTGCTCCATGACGCGCGCCTCGCCGTTGAACGCCTTGACGACTGTGTGTCCCGACAAAACCTCCTCCACAACTCCGTTCACGGTGCCGAGCAGCGTCTGCTGGCGGCGGTAATACTTCTGCGAAACCTTGACCATGAAGAGCATACAAAGCGCGCTGCCGGGTATCATCAGCAGGGCGATAAGCGTTAAGCGCCAGCTGATATACAGCATGAACGCCATCGCGCCTATTATTGTCACGACCGTCGTGATCGCCTGCGTGATGCTCTGTCCGAGGCTTTGACTCAGCGCGTCAACGTCGTTAGTTATACGCGAGAGTACTTCGCCGTGCGACAGCGTATGGAAATACCCCACGGGCA
>JAITGW010000043.1 GCA_031280325.1 Oscillospiraceae bacterium | reverse complement strand
TTTTTGCAGCCGCGCGCGCTCTCTCCTTTGTGTCCGCGGCGACGAGGGCAACTGCGTCCCCCCGGCGATTGATGACCTTGCCCGCAAGCACGGGAAATTCTGTAATCCCGTCGCCTTTTGTGCGGACGCCCATCGCTGGAAACGCGATATTGTTGGCGCCTTTCACGTCCTTTGCGGTCATAACCCTGATGACGCCGGGCATAGCCTCCGCCTCCGAGGTGTCAATGTTTATTATCCGCGCGTGGGGAACCTCTGAAATAACCACGGCAAGATGCGCCGTTCCGCCCGGCATTTGCAGGGAAATATCGTCCCCGTAATCCGACAGTCCGCATACCTTGGCGAGCGCCGCGGGACGCGGGTGAGCCGACCCGTAAATGTCGCGCTCCTCTTCGGGTTTATATGTGATGTCCGCCATGGTTTTTTCGCCGCGCAGAACCTCCGCCGCCGCCATGACCGCATCCACCAGCGGTTTATATCCTGTACAGCGACAGATGTTGCGGTGCCGTTTGAACCACTCTCGCACCTCCTCGCGCGTCGGAGCCGTGTTCTCGCGCAGAAGCTGATACGCCGAGACGATAAAGCCCGGCGTACAGAAGCCGCACTGAACCCCGCCGTATGTGATCCACGCCTGCTGAAGCGGATGCAGCGACTGCGGAGTGCCCACGCCCTCGATCGTGATGATCTCCGAAAACTCCGGCACAGTTTTCATCCTGCGGTTGCAGGAACGGATAACAGCGCCGTTCAGGATAATGGAGCAGGCGCCGCAAACGCCTGTGCCGCAGCCGATTTTCACGCCTGTAAGCCCCATACGGCGCAGGACAAGGGCAAGAGTGTCAGCTTCGGGATCGCACAGAACGGGACGCTCTACCCCATTGATTGTAAAGTGCAGCCGCGTCAGCTTCATGACAAAGCTCCTTTCGGGTACATAAAAATATGTATAATACTACTCGCAAATAACAATGTTGTTGCATTTTAGCAGGATCCTACTAAAAAGTAAATAGCAACACTATACAAAAATACGAAATTACCAAATGAGAGTTCGAAAATCAAAATACAAACCGTATAAAACACGACGGAGCAGCCATTGGCCGCTCCGTCTGATGCATGGGTATCTGCCGGCGCGCTATCGGCCGAGCCATACCTGCCATATTACGCCGCCAAGCTCCCGCGCCCAGAAAAACGCGGTCAGTCCGAAATCCGTGCTTGATGACTTGGTATACGGCGTTATTCCCGCGCCGCGCGCGAAATAGTGCGCGCGGACTTCGTGAAAACCGTCTGTGACACTTACAGCGTTCGCGGTTTCAAGTCCCGCTTCCCGCGCGCGCGCAAGCGAGAAGCGCATATTCTCATCGGTGTTCGTAGATTTATCCTCAAGTATCAGCCGCTCCGGCGCGACGCCGCGCTCTGTAAGCCAGGTGAACATCGCCCGCGCCTCACTAACAAGCTCATCCCCGCCCTGTCCGCCGGAGAGAACCACGCTCGCGCCCGGATTCCCGTCGAGATACTCCTTCGCGGCGACAAGGCGCGCCGTGAGCATTTTGCTCGGCGTGGTGCGATCCGCCGGCGACAGCCCGCAGCCAAGGACAATTACAAACGCGTCGGGCGGCGCGGGTTCATCAAAATATTTCGACAAAATCTGCCCGCACGCCACAACGGCGACGCAAAACGCCGCAACGCAAGCTGAGGTAACAGCTAACGCAATTGTCTTCGCCGCGCGCGGACAGGCGCGGGAAAGCGGGATTGCGCCAAGCCCAAGCGCGATAAGGATCACGCCCGCCGCAAACGGAATCGGCGCAAGCCGCAAGCCGTATAATAGGCCCAGCGCGCCGAACATAAACGGCGGAACCGACAGCAGCAGCAGAAATACGACGTAAAAACGAAGAAATTTCCTTGACATTAACTAATTCCGGGGCTTTCATTTGCAGAGAACAGCAACCCAAGCACAGCCTCCTGAAGCTTCATGAGGAAGTCCTCGTCCCATTTGTCGATATTCACAAATTCAGGATTCGGGATTTCCGCGCCCAGATCGGCTGAAATCACAAGACTCAGCGCGTCGTTGCCCGTGAACGCAAGCTCCGCGTGGCCTTTTTCATTTTTAAGCGTTCCGGAAACGCCGGCTTTGCCGAGAGGATACTCCGTATCGCGGATTATAAGGTCAAAAGCTCCGGTTTTCTCCGTCCAGTAGGAGACGAGCGCGCCGACATCCTCTCCGTTCTCGCTCAGCGTAATAGTGTTGACGTGTGAGGAGTCGTAATTATATTCCCCCGCGAGAGAGGCTGCGGCGTTCGTGCCGGAGACGTTGATGACGGTGATACTCCACGTGTCATCCCAGCTTTTTCCGAGGTCTAGCCTCATTTGAATATCCGCGCCGGCGGCGTCCGGCTGCGCGCTCACGCCGATGAGCGCGACACGGCCGGATACGATGTAGTACGTAACCGAATAGGTCCCCGCAAGCTGCGCTTTCAGTCCGGAGAGCATCGCGTCATAATCCTTGCCGTAATCCTCCGCGCCGATTGTGAAAGAGAGCGCGTCCAATTCCTTTACCGACGGCAAATTCCGCACTGCCGTGAAAATATCATCAACCAGCTTTGCGGCATCGTCACCCGTGAACGTTGTCATCACGAATTTTGCGCGTTTTGTGCCCTGCGAATAGACGATTTCCGCTGTGCCGGTCTCTTTTTCCGCGGCGGCATAAAATTCTTTTACCGCTTTGTCGATCGCGTTTTTCAGCGTCTCGGAATCGGCGGCGGAGGTTTTCATACTGCCTCCAAGGTAATCAATATATTCGATTATCAGCTCCCGCGTCTCGTCGTCAAGCCCGATAAGCTCAGCGAACGGCAAAAAGTCCTGCGCAAAGGTATCGTACTTAAAGCCGTAATAGCTCTCGTCAATCAGGGTTGACCCAAACGCAATCCGTTCCGCGTTCAAAAGCAGGTCAAGATCCGCCGAAACTCCGTATGCCCGCGCGGTGAGCGCGATACGCGCGGCGTTAGCCTTTGCGTTCTGCGCGGCGACGAGCCTGCCGGAATATTCCTCTCCGTATTCATCCTTATACGCAAAGTCTATGGTGTAGCTGCCGTCCTTTGAGGCGTCTCCGAACGTCTCCAAATGTCCGAATACCGTCGTGTCAAGGCGGCGTGAAAGCTCGTTTTCCATTTTCGCGACCGTCCTGGCCAGCGTCGCCCCGGCAATCGTCACACCGACCCAGATCGCCGCCGCAACGACGACAAACGCGCCGGCGGCAAAAAATATGCGCCGCGCCTTTTTCTTCGAGCCGCCGGCAACGCTCCCCTCTGCGGGCGCTTCAACCGCGTCCGCAGACTCTGGCTCCGCCGTCACAACCATTTCCGCGGTTCCGGACGCTTGCGTCTCCGTCAAGTCTGACTGTGTCGGTTCAAATCCGTTTTTTTGCTCATCCATAGCCTTATCCGCCTTTCAAAAATAGTTATCTAAAATAATACGCGCGTTCTACACTACGGTTTGTACCCATCCTTGAGCGCGACAGAGCGTCCCCACACCGGCGAGCCCGGCTTTGACAGCGCCGTATCCGCCGTGAAATATCCGCTGCGCAGGAACTGGAACGCTTCGCCCGGCTTTGCGCCGGCAAGCGCACGCTCGCACTTGCACCCGCTTAGTATCTCCAGCGAGGCAGGATTTAACAGCGAGACAAAGTCCTCCTGCGAGTCCGGGTCGGCGGCGAGAAACAGGCTGTCGTACAGGCGGATCTCGCAGTCGGCGCAGTCACGCGCGTTGACCCAGTGAATCGTCCCGCGGACCTTGCGCCCGTCAGCGGTATTCCC
>JAITGW010000107.1 GCA_031280325.1 Oscillospiraceae bacterium | reverse complement strand
ACAGATCCACATATGGTCGGAGTCCGGGTGGCGCTCCGTGCTTAGCACAAGTCCGACTACGACATTGCGCATCTCCTCTCCGGGTCTTTCTGTCGATTCGACCTTGGAGCCGGACATTGTCATCGCGCGCTCGTATTCCTCATCAGACGCGGTTATTTGCGTATATTCGTTCAGCCACTTACGTGATAATTTCATATTCGTATCCTCCTAAAACTGCCCGAGAAAGCGCATATCGTTCTCGAACAGCAGACGCATGTCGTCGATTCCGAAGCGCAGCATCGTCATGCGCTCAAGTCCAAGTCCGAACGCGAAGCCGGAATATTCCTCCGGGTCAATCCCGCAGCCGGACAGCACCTTTGGGTGAACCATTCCCGCGCCTAGAAGCTCTATCCAGCCCTCGCCCTTGCACGTGCGGCAGCCCGCGCCGGAACAGACGAAGCATTGAACGTCAACCTCGCACGACGGCTCCGTAAACGGAAAATGGTGCGGTCGGAAGCGCGTTTTTGTATCCGCTCCGTACAGCCTTTGCAGCACGGCGTTAAGCGTGCCTTTCAGGTCGCCCATCGTGATGCCGCGATCGACGGCAAGCCCCTCAATTTGATGGAACATCGGGCTGTGCGTCGCGTCAATCTCGTCCTTGCGATAGACGCGTCCCGGGGAGATTATGCGGATCGGCGGGCTGTGCGCCTCCATATACCGCACCTGAACCGGCGACGTCTGACAGCGCAGGTGTACGGATTCGTCCTCCGCAACGTAAAACGTATCGCTCCACTCGCGCACGGTATGGCTTTGCGGGATGTTCAGGCGGTCAAAATCGTACACCGACAGTTCCACCTCCGGCCCCTCGGCAATCGAGAAGCCCATACCGACAAAAATGTCCTTCGCCTCATCAAGCACGATTGAAATGGGATGCCGCCGTCCGATGCAAGCCTCAGTCCCCGGAACCGTCACGTCCAGCTCCTCGTCCCGCAGCCTGCGTTCCAGCGCGTCGGCTTCGACGACCGCGCCCCGCGCTTCAAGCGCCTGTTCAATGCTCTCGCGGACAGAGTTCGCGGCTTGTCCGATAACGGGGCGCTCCTCGGCTGAAAGTCCGCCCATCTGCTTGAGTATCGCGGTCAGCTCGCCCTTTTTGCCGAGGTACTTAACCCGCAGCTCCTCAAGCCTTTTCGCGCCGGGCGCGTCCGCAATCGCGGTGAGTGCGGCGGCGCGCAGTTTTTCCAAGGTCTCTTTCATAGTTATGACCATTCCTTTCTTCGAAAGGCACAAAACGGAATGAAACCGAGCTGTGCTTTTCTTTTTGTTTTTGTTAAACTTGTGTTGAGAAAACAGGTACACTACAAAGTACGTGTAGGTGAGTGCGTTCATCTGTATATCGTTGGATTCCCGTTTGGAATGCCCTTGAACCGACCTGCGAGCTTGTTCTCTCTCACCCGAAATATCTCAAAGCCATCAAGGGAAAGAAAACTGACAAGCGTGACGCCAAATGGACCGCGGATATGTTCAAACACGAGCTGCTTCACGGGAGCTTTATCCCTCCGGCAGAAATCCGGCAATTACGGGACTTGGTGCGGTATCATACCAAAGTGACTAACTACGCTACAGGGGAGAAGAACCGCGCCCAAAACTGTCTTACCGTTTCTAACATTAAACTGGATGATGTTTTTTCCGATGTGTTCGGAAAATCGGCTTCCGCTATCACAGAGCGGTTGCTTGAAAACAGCGAATCGTTTGATGTTACGCCTTACATCAGCAAGAAGTGCAAAACGCCAATCCCAGAAATTCAAGCTGCCGTGGACGGCGCAATGTGTGCAAACCAAGCTGAAAAGCTCCGTATTATCCGCTCTCATATGGGAAACCTTGCTCTTGGGCGGGACTTGCTCCGCAGAACGATAATAGTGCCGGAAAGAAGAAAACCACGCGCGTTGCCCGTGCCGGGGTGTATCTAAAGCCGATTTTAGTGCAGTGTGCTAACGCTGCACTAAAAAGCAATAAACACCCGGAAGTCAGAAATCGCTACAACGCTATTAAAAAACGGCGCGGACACAAGAAAGCGATTATCGCCATTGCCAGAATGCTGCTGACTGCCATCTGCAACATTCCGAAAAAGAACGAACCTTACAATGCGGCGCTTTATCGCCAGTCTAACAAGCCGCCGGTTCAGCGTGTGGTTACTGTAGAACAGGCTGTCTTTATCCTGCAACGTCTAGGGTATTTAGTCACTGCTGCCACCTGAGTTAATCCGTTTTTTCGACTGCCCTATGGCGGTCTGTTTTGTTATGCCTGTTTTTAGGGCGGTGCAGATATATGTTGTTTCAAGCTTAATACCTCCGAAAAATAAAAACGCCTCCCGTCCGCCTTGGGACGAAAGGCCACGCTTCCGCTGTACCACCCAAATTCGCCGCATACGCGCAAGGCGCAGCGCCGCAATCAAGCATTGACCTTAACGCGGTCAAAAACGCCGCAATTACGCGGCGGCTCACGGGCGAACTAAGCGGTTTTCGCGCCACCGAAGCTCTCAGCCGACGACTCCGTTCTCTGCCTGGCGGAAAACACGCTATATTCCCGGTCACAGCCGGAGCAGTATTGTTTTGCATCAGTTTAACAGAGCCGCGGCGGCTTGTCAAGTGTATGCCGAAATATTTCCCTCCAAATTAAATCGCCAATTCAAGTAAAATCGGCGCGCGGCGCACGCGCGCGTAAAATTCTCCCGCATCCGGCTGTTGCGCCGCCGCGAAAAGTGTGCTACAATGACCGCAACACATACAATGAGGTCACATCATGCAGCTTCAAACCAGGGCAGACGCGCGCGATACTGATCGCTTTGCCATAAACGCGCTGGGAATTCCGAATTCCCGGCTTATGCGCCGCGCCGCCCGCGCTCTGGCCGAGTCCGCAATGGAGCTTTTATCCGCCTCCGGCGGTCGCGTTTGCGTTTTCTGCGGCGGCGGCAACAACGGCGGAGACGGGCTTGGCGCCGCGGCTCAGCTTCTGCGGCACGGCTTTGACGTCCGCTTGTTCCTTGTCGGCGGCGGAGAGCGAATGAGTGACGCGGCGCACTCGTGCGCCGCACGCTTTTTCGACTATGGCGGAGTCATAGAACCGTTCTCGCAAGCCGCCGCGCGGGACGCCTTGGCGGATTGCGGGCTTGTTATCGACGCGATTTTCGGCGTAGGCTTATCGCGGGAGGTTTCCGGCGAATACAAGACCGCGATTGAGCTTATCACCGCCTCCCCCGCGCGCGTTCTCTCCGCCGATATTCCAAGCGGCATTGACGCCGACACAGGCGCGATTCTCGGCTGTGCCGTTCGCGCTGACGTTACGCTCACATTCACAGCGCCAAAGCCGGGGCACTTTCTCTCTTTCGGCTGCGAATATTCCGGCGACGTGCGCGTGCGCGGCATCGGAATTCCGTCAGGCGCGCTTGTTTTCTGTGAACCGGGCGTTTTCACTGTCACGCATGAGGATATTTGTCTGCCAAAGAGAAAGAGACACACGCACAAAGGCGATTACGGCAAGCTTGTAATCCTTGCGGGAAGCCGCGGATACTCCGGCGCGCCTGTTTTGGCGGCGCGCGCCGCCAGCGCCGCCGGCGCGGGACTTGTTCGCCGGTGCGTACCGGTGGATATCTACGGTATCGCCGCCGCCGGCTGCCGGGGAGAGATCGTTCATCCGCTGCCTTGCGCCGACGGGTCTCTCTCGCCGGACGCCGCGGCGGAGGCGCTTGCGCTTACCTCCTCCGCCGACGCCTTACTTATCGGTCCGGGAATGCGCGTGACTGAGACTACTCGAAGGCTCGTACTCTCGGCGCTTGATTCACCCGG
>JAITGW010000190.1 GCA_031280325.1 Oscillospiraceae bacterium | reverse complement strand
GGATCTTGTGATAACGAGCGACGTTATCGTCGGATTTCCCGGCGAGACAGAGCGCGATTTTCTTCAGACGATGGAGCTCATCGAACGACTGCGGTTCGACGCGCTGTTCACGTTCATATATTCTCCGCGCCCCGGCGCGCCCAGCGCGCTTGTCGAAAACAACACGCCGCGCGGCGAAATTCAGCGCAGGTTCGAGCGTTTGGTGAACCGCCAGAACGAAATTTCCGAAGAAAAGCACCGAGAATATGTAGGGAAAACAGTCCGTGTGCTTATCGACGGTGAAACGGGCGACGCGCAGTATCCGCTCGCCTCAAGAACGGGCGGAAACAGGCTTGTCAAGCTGAAATCCGGAACGCTTGGGCAGTTTGCCGACGTGCTCATCACCGGCAGCGGTCGATGGAGCCTGACCGCGGATAACAATTAATATTCAGATAACGGATAAGGGGAGCGGATATGTCGGTCAAAATTATTCAGGGCGGCGCAGTGCTGAAAACGGCGGAGCCGCAGGATGGGGACAATCTCCTCAAGCTGCTTGGCCGAAGCGGCGTTTTTCTCGACGCGCCGTGCGGAGGTCTCGGCAAGTGCGGAAAATGCAAGGTTCGCCTGTCCTCCGGCGGGGAGGAGGTCAGAGCGTGTCAGACGCCGGCGGACGGCGTCGCGGAGGTACATATTCCCGGCGAGATGAAAATGGAGATCGCGGGAGACGACGGACAAATAATCGGCGGAGGACAATCAAAACCGGGACGGCTCGGCGTCGCGATCGACGTCGGAACAACGACCGTTGTGGCGCACCTGACTGATATGGACAGCGGCGCGCGGCTTGCAAGCGCGTCCGGCGTGAACGCGCAGCGGCCATACGGCGCGGATGTTGTCAGCCGTATCGAGTTTTCGGCGGAGTACGGGCACGAGCGGCTTTCAGCGCTCATTACAGAACAGATAAACGGACTTATAGCTCAGGCGTGCGCTAAATCCGGCTCCGATTCGCGTGATATTGAGCTTGTCGTCATTGCGGGAAACACGATTATGCAGCACCTTGCCGCCGGATATTCGCCCGTCGGCATGGGGACGGTTCCGTTCCGCCCCGTGTCGCTGTTCGGGGAATTTTTGCCGCCGTGGCAAGGGCTTCCCGCGGGCAAGGACGCGCGCGTGTATTACTGTCCGTGTGTATCGAGCTATGTCGGAGGGGACATCACCGCCGGAATGCTTGCCTGCGGGCTTGAGGACGATCCGGGACCGACGGTGTTTATCGACATCGGCACAAACGGTGAGATCGCAATGAAGCTCGGAGATAAATATTACTGCTGCGCAACGGCTGCCGGGCCCGCGTTTGAGGGCGCCGAAATCTCCTGCGGGATGGCAGCGGTAAACGGCGCGGTATCCCATGTGAATTGGGATGAGGAGAGCGGGAAACTGCGCACAACTGTTCTCGGTGAGGCTGCGCCGCAGGGCTTTTGCGGATCAGGACTGCTTGACGCGCTTTCCATGCTGCTCATTACCGGAGCTGTGGACGAAACGGGGCGAATGCTCTCTTCCGAGGAGATTGAACACCCCATACGCGAGCATATCGGCAAATTAGGCGGCGAGACGGTGTTTTTCCTTGACCGCGAGCGGGAAGTTTATCTCTCGAGCCGTGACGTGCGCAAGCTGCAGCTTGCAAAGAGCGCGATTGCCTCCGGAATTCAGACGCTGCTGATTACGGCGGGGGTGGCAAACGCGCAGGTGCGATCGTTCGTGCTTGCGGGCGGCTTCGGAAGCTATATGGACAAGTTTTCCGCCGCAAAAATCGGACTCTTCCCTGCGGAATTTCTGCCAATAACGCGCTCCCTCGGCAACACCGCGGGCGAGGGCGCGGCAATCGCCCTGACACAGCCGGACAGGCGCGCGGTTTTAGAGCGGATCGACGACAAGTGCGAATATATTGAGCTGTCAACAAGTCCGATATTTAACGACGAATTCGTCGAAAATATGATGTTTGAATAGGGAGGGAAATTTATGTACCGCAGAAAAACTCGGATAGCTGCCGTAATCCTCGCGATCGCCCTTGCCGTCTCGCTGCTGCCAGGAGCGGCGCTCGGCGCGACGTTGGCTCAAACGAGAGCGGCTGACAAGCTCTACACGCTGGGACTGCTCACGGGGTACGGACTGGATTCGTCCGGAAAGCCGATTATGAACCTCGACAACATCCCAAAGCGCACGGAAGCGGTAACAATGCTAGTCCGCTTCCTGGGCAAGGAGCAGTTTGCAAAGGCGCTCGCATCGACATATGCAGCGCCGTTCACGGATGTGCCGACGTGGGCCGCGCCGTATGTCGGCTACGCTTATTTCAGCGGGCTGACGGGCGGTGTCGGCAACGGGAAATTCGGAAGCGGCAACAATATCGGCGCGGATCACTATCTGACGTTTTTGCTCCGCGCGCTTGGATACGCGGACAATACGGATTTCAAGTGGAACAGTCCGTGGACGCTGACGGATTCGCTTGGAATCACCTCCGGGCAGTACGGCACGGGGTCAAAATTCACGAGAGGCGACATGGCGCTCACCTCGCTGAACGCGCTGTATCAGGAGTATAACAAGAGCGGAAAGACTCTTCTGAAAGCGCTTGTTGACGCAGGCGCGGTGACTATGGAGCAGGTTCTCGCGGCAGAACTTGATGACGCCCTGACGGTTGGCGGCGCGCTTCCGCCAGCCGTATCAAGACCAACGCCCGCGC
>JAITGW010000186.1 GCA_031280325.1 Oscillospiraceae bacterium | reverse complement strand
AAGATAACGGAACCGACAATCATCCGCGTGCCCGCCGGGGTTTATCACTGTCCGCTGAATTTCAGGCGCGTGGATAAGCCGATTTTTTTCCAGGCGGCGCTGATGGAGCCGATGTTCGGCGGGATTTATGACACGCCGGACGGGCCGCGCGCCATGCGCTATAACGGTCCCGTGCCGTGCAAGTATAACGCCGCGAAAAAGTGCGACTCCTGCGGCAAGTGCCTTGAAGAGGACTGGGCAAATTAGGTTCGCGTAATATAAGCAGTCTGCGAGATATTACCGCAGCTGCGCGGCGGTTCCATATGCTGCGCTTGCTGCAAAAAATTCGTGAGAAAACATAAAAGCGCCCGCTGCGCGAATTCGCGCAGCGGGCGCTTTTGTTATGCAGGCAGCTTAAATTTTGTTCTCGTTTCTCGCGATAATGTCATTCTGCTGATCCGTGCCAAGCTCGACAAAATATGCCGAATAGCCTGCAATACGAACCACAAGATCCCGATATTCCGTCGGCTTTGTCTGCGCCTTGCGCAGCGTGTCCGTATCGACGACATTATACTGGCACTCCAGCCCGCCCTGCTCGAAATATGCTTTCGTCATGTCACGCAGCTTTGATATGCCGTCGTCACGCGACAAAACCGTCGGATGCATACGGAGGTTAAGCGCGATGCCGTCCATAAACTTCGTATGGTCAAAGCAGCAGGAGGATGCGAACACCGCCGTCGGCCCGTTTGTATCGCGGGACTGCGCCGGACTCATCGCGTCGGCGATCGCGTCGCCGAATTTGCGTCCGTCGGGCGTCGCCGGCGTGAGCTTGCCCTGCGCGACATGGTCAGACGCGCCGTACATCCCCGCCTTATAGTAAGGCGTGCGAGGTCCGGAACAGCGCTTGCAGAGATCATAGTAGAGGTTAACGGCAAAAGCAAGCTCATCATCCACATACGGGTCGGCGTTGCCGTAATGCGGCACTTCATTGATGATCCTCTGACGGAGCGGCTCATTTCCCTCCCAGTTTGCCATAACCGCGTCGTACATTTCGCGCGTTGAAATGAGCTTCTTGTCAAAACACATGTATTTGATCGCGGAGAGACTGTCGGCAATCGTGGCAAGTCCTGTCGCCGTGCCGCCGTAAGAGTTGTATTTGCAGCCGCCCTCGGTGCAGTCCATCCCCTTTTCCATGCAGCCGACCATTGATATCGACAGTCCCGGCTGGGGCATGTTATACGGAATAAGATATTCCGCGTAGTTGTTGATTGTGACGTACCAGTCGTGGAGATACTCACACAGGCGGGCGTATGCGTTTCGCACTTCCTCAATCGATTTCATCTCGTAGAGGTATCCGAAGCAGTATTCCGCCGGAGCCTGCTTGCCGTTCAGCGGATTAATTCCGTTGTTGATCGCCATGTCGAGAATCAGTCCGTAATACAGCGTGGCATGATTCGCTCCGACGCCGTTCGGCGCGGGATAATCCGTGCCGCTTCCGACAATCTCCTGGCAGCCGATAATCGAATAGTCGCGCGCGTCCTCAAGCTCGAACCCAAGCTCTTTAATCAGTCCGGGAATGATGACCTCGTCGTTCTGGAACAGCGGCAGTCCTCCAACGAGCTTAGATGTCTCAAGCGCGCAGCCCCAAAGCTCATCGGGAGTGTTTTTGTTTATGCGCAGCGAAATCGTCGGATCGTGGAGGAGCAGACGCCAGACAGACTCCAGCACCATAAATGTGACGGGATTCGTCGCGTCATTGCCCGTTTGGGGGTCAACGCCGCCTATTGTCGTGTGCTGATAGGTGTTGCCGATACCCGTCGTCTTTGCGATTTCGCCCGTACCGCCCTCATAGGCGCAGTTTGCCTTGAGGAAAAACGCGTCGGTAATCTCCTGGGCATAGTCCATGGTGATTGTGCCCGCCTCAAGCTCCTTTTTCAGGAACGGCCATGTGTACTGGTCGAAGCGCCCGAACGCCGGCGCGGGCATGGAGCAGTCGATTGACAGGAAGATCTGATACAGCTCGGTAAGCTGGCATGCCTCCCAATATGTGCGGGCCGGGTTCTCTGCGATCCAATACAGCCCGTCTGTCATCATTGAAAGCTCGGCGCGGCGCTTAGCGTCGGTACACGCGTCGCGCTTCTCGGCGCACAAATCGGCAAAGCGCCGGACAAACGCCGTCGCCGCCTCGCACTCGTACACGCACGCCTGATAGAACACGTATTTGCGCATATCATCGCCCATGATTTTGCCTTTGCGCTCGTTAATCCACTGCTGCGCCTCGGCGCGGATCGCGCCAAAGCCGACATTGACAATCTTCTGCCAGCCGGGGGTGAGGTGCCCGGACCGGAGCATCATGACGCCTGCCCTGCCGGGCTGACCATAGTCGTTTGTGCCAAGCTCGAAAAATTCCTTTGCCCCCTCGGGCAGCCACGCGTCGCCGACCTTTGAGGTGTTCATTTCAAAAATGAGCGGCATGTATTTTTTGATTTTATCAAGCTCCTCCGCCTTGATACACAGCGGAACGCCGTCAATCCCGGGGTCGTTGTAATACTTCCCGTCGTCATGGAGCTCCCAGGACTTGTTGATATCGCCGAACATTGCCCAGAACGCGCCGGAGGAGCCGCAGAAGTTCTTCGCCTTGTTGCCGACGATAAGCTCATCGTCCTCAATGCGGACTGTCATGCGCTCTACAATGTATTTCGTCATCAGTGCGCCGCGGATAATCGGAACAATATTCTTGTGGCGCTCCCAAAATTCCGCCTGAAGCTCCAGACGCTCCGCGTCCGCCTCGATTATGCGGTCGCGAACCTTATCACGGTATTTCCAGATACGGTCGGTGTAGGGTCGGAATTGATACATATAAACACACTCCTTATTTTAATTGCGCTATTTTGCTTCTTCCGCGGGACATTATGCCCCGCATTGCGTATTTTGTCTACATTGTACATCATCCGCGGCAAAGCGTCAAGTAATCTTACGCTCTCTATAAATGTGAAATAATTGCGCTTCCATGCAAAAAATAGAGGATTACAGACGCGCGCACCCCATAATTAACTGTTAACAATTGATAACGGCTTCTCCGGACGGCTTTTCCGGGCAGACTCGGGCTGCACGGCGCGCGATTGAGGCCATATCGGAGAGGCGGCGCTTTTCCGCTGCGGCGCAGATCGCAATCACACACATTCTTTCGCCAGCGCTTCAGCTCGTGCCGCAATCGCACCCGCATTTCTCTTTTTCCGCGGCCTTTGTTTACCTGCCGCAGCATTTCAGAAATGCTTCTCCAAATATGCGAGAGGGCGTATCACCGCCCTCTCACATATTTGAGCCTGCCTCAACGCACACTCCCGCCGCCGTGACGCGCCGCCGCGTTGAGCGCCGGGAAAGGCTTCGCGCAAGCACGCGGATATGTTATATCACTCACTCCGTCGCGATTATGTCATATCCCTGTTCCTCAATTTCATGTTTGATTTTATCCTGCGGGAGCGCGGACTCATGTTCGACCGTGACGGTTTTCGCTTTCAGGTCAACCGCCACATCGGACACGCCGGGAA
>JAITGW010000130.1 GCA_031280325.1 Oscillospiraceae bacterium | reverse complement strand
CCGCGACACACTTTACGGAGGCGTTAAGCACAGCTCAAAGCGCAAAGCGATTTACTCCGCAATTTGCGCGACCAAGACACATCCCTCTGTCGAGTGGGTGTATAATCAGGTACGGCGGGACTTTCCGTCAGTCTCTCTCGGCACGGTATATCGCAACATTGCGCAGCTTTGCGCCTGCGGATTTTTAAAATCCGTCGGCGCCGTAAACGGCGAAGAGCGGTTTGACGCGGACATGAGCGAGCACACGCACCTGGTATGCAAAAAGTGCGGCGCAATCTCCGACGCCGGACTCTCGGAAAAGCTTCCGGATTTTCGTGAGATAAGCGAAAATCTCGGCTTCACCGTTCACCGGCGCGAGCTTACGTATTTCGGACTCTGTCAGGAATGCGCGGCAAAAGAACAGCAGGTCAATTAAAATTATCTCAGGAGGTCACATATCATGAAAAAATGGATTTGCACAGTCTGCGGTTACGTACACGAGGGCGACGCCCCGCCGGATTCCTGTCCGGTCTGCAAGGTCCCCGCTGAAAAGTTCAAGGCGCAAGAGGCGGGACTCGTTTGGGCGGCAGAGCACGTTGTCGGCGTCGCGCAGGGCGCGCCCGAGGATATCCTGGAAGGACTGCGCGCAAACTTCACCGGAGAGTGTACGGAGGTCGGAATGTATCTCGCGTTCGCTCGCGTAGCGTATCGCGAAGGATATACCGAGATCGGCGCTTACTGGGAGAAAGCCGCGTATGAGGAAGCGGAACACGCCGCAAAATTCGCCGAGCTGCTTGGCGAGGTCATCACCGATTCCACAAAAAAGAATCTTGAGATGCGCATTTCCGCCGAAAACGGCGCGACTGACGGTAAGTTCCAGATCGCGAAAAAGGCAAAGGAGCTTAATCTGGACGCGATTCACGACACTGTTCACGAGATGGCCCGGGATGAGGCCCGCCACGGCCGCGCGTTTGAGGCGCTGTACAAGAGATATTTCGGATAATTCTCATCAACGCGCTTTCTTTTTCCGCTATTGGGTTCAGGCTTCGCAGAACGCTTTTCAAAGATCGGAGGGGACGTATCGACGCCCTCTCCGATCTTTTTAGATATTTTTATCGGCAAGAAAGTTATAAGAAAGCTATAATGCGCACCGCACACTCGCGGAAAATCGTCACCCTTGCAGCGCTTTTTTCATTCCCTCAACATATTTTCTCAGGTGCGGCGCGGCTTCCTCTCCATGCCTCGCGATTATTCTCACGATAGCGCTGCCGACGATTACTCCGTCGGAAAAGCCCGCGATCGCCGCCGCTTGCTCCGGCGTGCCGATTCCAAAGCCGACCGCCGCGGGAATATCGCAGTTCGCGCGCACAAGCGTCATAATCGACGGCAAATCTGTCGTAATCTCGCTGCGCACTCCTGTCACGCCCATCGATGACACGACGTATAAAAATCCGTCGCCGTCCGCCGCGATGCCTCGTATTCGCTCCTCCGAGGTCGGGGCAATGAGCGAGATGAGCGCGAGACCATGCGTACGCGCGAACGCTTTCACCTCTCCCTGCTCATCGAAAGGCAGGTCTGGGATAATCACGCCGTCAGCTCCGCATTCGCGCGCCCGCGCGAAAAATCGGTCATATCCCATGTGAAATACGGGGTTTAAGTATGTCAAAAACACAATCGGCACATCAGATTTTTTGCGGACGCTTCTGACAAGCTCAAACATCCCATCTGTCGTTGCCCCGGACGCAAGCGCGCGCAAATTGGCGTCCTGAATCACCGCGCCTTCCGCAATCGGATCTGAAAACGGAATTCCGATTTCGATAATATCCGCCCCCGCTTCAGCCATTTCGAGTATGAACCGCTCGCTCGCGGCGATATTCGGGTCGCCTCCCGTCACAAAGCCGATGAAGGCTTTTCCGCGCGAAAACGCGCCTTGAAGCCGCCCGATCCCGTTATTCATGCAAATCAACCCCCTTATATTTCGCGATTGCCGCAACGTCCTTGTCGCCGCGCCCCGACAAGCAAATGATTACGCTGTCGTTTTTCTTCATCTGCGGCACAAGCTTCAGCGCGTGCGCCACCGCGTGGGCGCTCTCAATCGCGCAGATAATGCCCTCGCTTCCCGCCAAACGCTCGAACGCCGCCACAGCTTCGCGGTCCGTCACCGGAACATACTCGGCGCGCCCGGTTTTGAACAAATGCGCGTGCTCCGGTCCGATTCCGGGATAGTCAAGACCCGCTGAAATTGAGTATACAGGCGCGATCTGCCCGTTTTCATCCTGGCAGAAGATCGAGCGCATACCATGGAACACGCCATCCACGCCTTTTGTTATCGTCGCCGCGTGGCGCGGAGTATCGACGCCCTCCCCCGCCGCCTCACAGCCGATAAGCCGCACGGTTTTGTCGCTGATAAAGTTATAAAACATACCTATAGCGTTGCTCCCGCCGCCGACGCAGGCAATCACCGCGGCGGGCAGCGTTCCCTCCCGCTCCAGTATCTGCTCCCGCGCCTCCTTGCTTATCACTGCCTGAAAATCCCGCACAATCGTCGGGAACGGGTGCGGACCCATGACGGATCCAAGCAGATAATGCGTATCATACGTACGCGACACCCACTCCCGCATCGCTTCGTTTACCGCGTCCTTGAGCGTCATTGTGCCGCTTGTAACGGCGTGAACCCTCGCGCCAAGCAGCTCCATGCGATATACGTTGAGCGCCTGACGCTCCGTGTCCTCCCGCCCCATGAATATCTCGCACTCAAGCCCAAGCAGCGCCGCCGCCGTCGCAGCCGCGACTCCGTGCTGACCCGCGCCGGTCTCCGCGATAATTCGCGTCTTTCCCATTCGCTTTGCCAAAAGCGCCTGGCCGAGCACATTATTTATCTTGTGCGAGCCTGTGTGGTTCAAATCCTCGCG
>JAITGW010000129.1 GCA_031280325.1 Oscillospiraceae bacterium | reverse complement strand
AACACCTGCTCCGCTGTATATATCAGGCCGCGGATGGTTTTTTCCATTTTTATTCCGTTTTTGGCGAACCTAACAGTGTCGCCGGGCTTCAAATCATGCGCGTCGGCAAAGCGTTTGTCCAGCCATATGCCGTCCGTATCGGCTTTGTCAAACGGATTGCCTTCCATCAAATATGGTCCCGCAATTTCTCCGTTTTCGATGAAATACAGGTTCAGCGCGGGGGAATTTTCAAAATCTCCCACAGCGGACAGCTCCAGACGTCGCTCCACCGCCGAAACACCCGAAAGCGCCTTGACCGCTTCCGCTTGTTCCTCCGTAAAGCCGCTGCCATAAACAAACGCGTCTGCAAGATTGGTCGCATTGTAAAAATCATCCGCGCTTTTTTGCAAGCCGCGCCACTCGCCGCCTACGCCCGTGTAGATAAAAATTGCCAGAAACGCCATGAGAAAAATTGAGATAAACTGCGTTTTGTGCCGCCCCATGTCGCGGAGCATTTTGCGGATTAACATCGAAGCTTCCTTCCTTTTTCGTTGTATAGCGTGCCTTTTGCCGCGCAGCCTATGTAAAATTGCATGCGGCGGCTCGCCGCCATTACCAGCTCACCTCCCGAACCGCCTTTGGCGCGGGATTTTCGACGATCTCGCGGATTTTGCCGTTTTTGATACGGATGACTTTATCTGCGGCATCGGCCAGCGCGGCGTTGTGGGTAACGATGATTACCGTCCGCCCGCGCTCACGGCTCATGGCTTGCAGCATTTCCAGTACGATGACTCCGGTTTCGGAATCCAGCGCGCCGGTCGGCTCGTCACACAGCAGCATGGTGGGGTTCTTGGCAACCGCGCGCGCGATGGACACTCTCTGCTGTTCGCCTCCGCTCAGCTGCGCGGGGAATTTGTTCATGTGATCCTTCAGTCCCACCAAATCCAGCGCCTCGCGGGCATCAATTGGGTTTTTGACAATCTTTTTCGTCAGCGCAACATTCTCCAGCGCAGTCAAGGTAGGGATGAGGTTGTAAAACTGGAACACAAAGCCCACATGCGCCGCCCGGTATTCGGTCAGCTTGTCGTCAGACAGGCCGACTATGTCCCTGCCGTCCACCAAAATTTCGCCGGAGACAGCGAAATCCATACCGCCCAGCAGATTGAGCAGGGTGGATTTTCCCGCTCCAGAAGGTCCGAGAATAACGACAAATTCTCCCTCGCCTATGGAAAAGCTCATATTGTCCACGGCCTTGAGGATATGACCGCCGCTGCCGTATTCCCTTGTGACGTTGCGGAAATGAATTATTTCTTTGCTCACGCTATATATTCCTTTCACGGTTTATTGTGAAGGCCGGCGCATTGCGCTGTCTTTTCGCGGTCAGCGCTTTGCGAATCCGCAAAACAAAATAAGGCACAAACACCAGCGAATACGCTGCGATTGTAATGATGTCCCCTTGTGTCTGCGAGGCGTTGATTTCCGCCGTTCGTCCGTAGGTGTTGTGAATATCGTGATAGAGCGCCGCGCCCATGACTGTCATGATGTGCGTATAGAGCAGCGCATAGAACGGATATGCCCAGCGCTGTAATTTTTTCCATTTGATCGCGCCCATTTTGCGGCGCACTTTTTTGATCGAGGTAACGCCCAACGGCAGACCGAGGGCGGTCAGCGCAAGGCTCATGATTGACGCCGCGATATAGGGCGGCGCAAGCTCTCCCGGCTCTGTAAACAAATGCGGAAAATAGTACATGCCGTAGTACGCCACATGCGCCAGCGCCAGAATGCAGCCTAAAATCGAAAGCTCGGAGCGGATGACGTATAACTGCCTATAAAGCGGGAATTTTTTTGGCAGCGCGCCGACGTACATCACCAGCGCGAACACAGCCGTACTCATCCCGCCGCGCACAATGGGCATGACGATACAGTTCATGAACCAAAGCGGCCATGTGGTATAATCCGTCAAAAAATACGCCGCAAAGGTCGCAAGTATAAGGCCGCCGGTCATGCTGTAAAACAACCATGGCAGCTTGCGTATGACGCGGCATAGCAATACCGAAAATACAAGCGAGCCGAGAAAAATCATGAATGCCTCCTCCAACGTTCTACATAAGTAACCACAAGCTCATAGCCATCGCCGCCATACCCGTCACACACCCCAACCCAAGCTCTCATGCTGAATCTTGTATAGCCGCGCAAACAGACCGTTTCTCGCAAGCAGCCGTTCGCTCGTGCCCTCCTCAATCAGCCGCCCGCTATCCAGAACGGCGATTTTATCCGCTCCCATGACCGTCCGCAGACGATGGGCAATGACAATCACCGTTCGGCCTTTTACCAGTTCCGAAATCGCCGCCTGTATCTGCGTTTCATTCTCCGGATCAAGGCTGGCTGTGGCTTCGTCCAGCAAAACAATCGGCGCGTTTTTGAGCAGCGCGCGGGCAATTGAGATACGCTGTCTCTCGCCGCCCGACAGGGTGGAACCGTTCTCTCCTATGACGCTTTCATAGCCCTGCGGCATTTCGCGGATAAACTCGTCGCACCGCGCCATTTCTGCGGCGGCGTAAACCTCATCATCGGTCGCTCCTTGCTTGCCGATGCGGATATTGTTCATCACCGTATCGTTAAACAGCACCACGTCCTGAAATACGAAGCCCATATAGCTCATCAGCCGTTCCGGGTCAATCTCGCGGATATTCCTGCCGCCGATTGTGATTTCCCCCTCGCGGACGTCCCAAAACCGCGCTATTAGGCGTGAAACGGTAGTCTTGCCGCTGCCGGACGGTCCCACAAAGGCGGTCACTCCGCCCTGCGGAATGGTCAGGGTGACATCATGGATTACATCCGCGTCGTTATATGCAAAGCTCACGTTTTTCATCTCAATCGTGTAATCGTCAAGCCTGACGCTCTCATCGCCGGTCATTGGCGCGGCGTTTCGCAGCTCTCTCATTCTGCGCATGGATATCAGCATGTAGAAAAACTCCGGCAGCAGGGTGAGGAGAACAATCAGCGGCGCGTAGATCTTTGCGCTGATGACAATGAAAGTGAAGAATTTTATGGCGTCAAGGCTGCCGCCCGTCAAAAGATTCACTCCCACAAGCGCCACAAGCCCGATTCCGACCTGCAGCACCATCATGGCAAGGGTTACGAAAATCCCGACCAGGCCCTCAAATTTCATCGCCTCGCCGCGCATTGATTTAAGCGATTGGGTAAGCGCCGCCGATTTTTCGCCTGACAGTCCGAACGCCTTTACAACCTTTATCCCCTCAAGGTATTCCTGCACCTGCTCGGCAACCTCCAGCTTTGCTTTGACATGCCGCTCTCCAAATTTTGCCTGCAATTTCCGCGATAGAAATATCATGCCGAACACCGCGGGCAGCGCGGCAAACAGCGCCAGCGCCATACGCCAGTCGTAGATTGCGAGCATGGCACAGGTAAGCGTAGCGGTGATGATGTTGGCAAACAGGCCCGGCGTGACATGGCTCATGGTGTGCTCCATGGCGGTGCAGTCGCCCATGATGTTGGTGGTCAGCTCCGATAAATCCTTGTTATTGAAGAACGACAGCGGCAAGCGGCGCAGCTTCTCGGCGACTTCAAGCCGGATTTTTTCCGCTTCGGAATATGCCACTGTATAAGTTTTGCTGTATTCGTTGTAGTAGGCAATAAAATACACAATCGCGCAGACAACGCCCGCGCCGAGCAATAGCCACAGTTTCATGGCGTTCAGCGAATTTCCGCTTATCATCGGGTCAAGCAAAGCGGATATGATTTGCAGCAGCACAACAAACGGCGGCAGCATGGCTAAATTGGACAGCACACAAGCGAAAACTCCGCGCTTGAAGTCGCGGTATCCGCTGTCAGACAAACCGAGCGTATTTTTCAGATTAAACATTAGCGGCCTCCTTTCCGGCGATTGACCAATCCATCGCGCTGACATATTGCTCCCACATGCGGGCATATCTCCCACTCCGTGTGACAAGCGCGTCATGCGTGCCGGTTTCCGCAACGCGTCCCTTGTCCATCACAACGATTTTGTCCGCACCCCGTATCGTTGAGAGGCGATGTGCTATAATAATGACAGTCTTGTTTTTCATCAGCTCCGACAGCGCAAACTGGATTTTCTGCTCATTTTCCGGGTCTGCAAAGGCGGTAGCCTCGTCCAGCACCAGAATCGGCGCATCCTTGAGAACGGCGCGCGCGATTACGATTCGCTGCCGCTCGCCGCCGGAAAGGTGAACGCCGCCCCCGCCGATGACCGTATCATAGCCTTGCGGCAGTTTTTCGATAAACTCATGGCACTGCGCGGCTTTCGCGGCGGCAACAATCTGCTCGCGGGTGGCATTCTTGTCGCCAACGCCGATGTTGCCGGCAATGCTCTGCTTGAACAAAAACACATCCTGAAACACAAAGCTGACGATGCTCATCAGATACTCGCTTGACAGCTCGCGAATGTCTGTATTTCCGATTTTCACCGCACCCTCTGCCACATCGTAAAATCGCGGAATCAAGTTCGCCAGCGTGGATTTGCCGCCGCCAGAGGGTCCGACCAGCGCCGTAACCTCGCCCTGCTTCGCCGTGAAGCTCACATCGGAAATTGCGACGGCTTCGTCCGCGGCGTTGTAAGTGAATTTGACGTTTTCAAACGTAACGCCATATCCGGTTACGGCAGCCGGTGAGCTTGTTTCAGCCAGCGGCGGCTCGTCCAGGATTTTGTCCATGCGCTCGATGCCGTCCGCAACCTGCTTGCCAAGCGATGACACATACATCAGCTTGGTGAACGGCGCGGCAAGGGACATTGAGAAGATCAGATAGCCACATCCAAAAGCCAGATTGATTCGCTGAAGGGCGTGTGGACGGGCGACGCGGCGGCGGCGTTTAACGCGAGCTTCGCGCAGCTGCTTAACAAGTGCAACGAGGGTATGGACACGCTGGGCCGCATGGTGAACGCGCTGTACGAGTCGGCGGACAGCTATGAGCGCAGTGAAAAAGCGGTGCAGAGTGAGGCGTCGAAACTGCCGAAGCTGCCCAACAACACCATGCGCTGAAAGGAGGGCTTTCTTCAATGGCAGGCTACAAAGTATCGTACAAAATCCTCCGTCAGCAGGGCGAGGACATAAAGTCCACGGCGAAACTGGTTGACGGCTACGCCGAGCGCGTCGGACAGATTCGCGGCAGATTGGGAAGTGACGGACTTCTTGCGGATGTGCGCGGCAATCTGCAAAAACTTCAAGGTCAGCTCGGAGAATCGAGAGCGGTGTTAAACGCCGCCGGGGAATTTTTGGTGAAAACCGTCGATGGCTATTCCGGCACGGAGACGCGGCAGGTGAAAAAAGTGGACGGCACAAAGGCGCACAACCGCGATTTTTACAAGAATCCGGTGGTGGTGGCCTCCGCCGGAGGCGCGGCCGCCGGGGCCGCCGCGGTGGGGGCGGCGGGGGCGGTGGCTCCCCCGCCGGCGGCTCCCGCGGCGGCTACAGTCAATTACACAGACAACACAGTCAATTACACAGATAACTCGGTAAACGTCACGTATGTCGCGCCGGAATCGGCGGCGGGGGCGGTTGTTCCCGAGGCGCAGCCCGTTGCGGCTCAAACCGTTGCGCCTCAAACCGTTGCGGCGGCGCAGCCGGTTAGCGCGCCCGCGTCTGCGCCCACAGCCGCCAGCGTGACGGCCGCTCCGCCCCCATCGGCAGCGCCGGCGGCGGCGCAATCCGGCCCGAACGGGTTGGGTGCCGTCGCGGGGAGCGTTTTGGGCGGAGCGGCCGCCGCCGGAGCGGTCACAGGTGGGATTCATCTGAAAAAGAAACACGACGCGGAGAAAGCGAGCGCGGCGGCGGAAACCGCGGCCGATGGTTATGATCCCGAAGCGGAGCTTGAAAAGGCGATTGCCCGGGTGCGGGAGTTGGGGGAACAGGACACCCCATAAAGCGGTCTTTTTTTAATGGAGGAGAAGAGATGAAATTACGACTCGCATTTCTGTCGGCAATGTGCCTATTGGCGCTCACGCTTAGTGCCTGCGAGAATACGGCGATCGAGCCGCCAACGGCGGAAGGAACAGAACCCGAAAGGGGAGGGCAAGCTTCTCTTGAGGCTTTCATTAGAGACGAGGACGGCGAGACCCAATTGTACGACGACGAAGGCGATGTATTTGAATTGGGCAAAGAGCCAAGCAGCGCCGCAAGCGATTTCGCCTTCGAGGGCAAGTGGTACTTGGACGGCGATTTGTCAAAAGCGTATTACGAACTCACCGGAGACGCGTATGCGCTGTATGTAGATGATTTAGAATACGGCAGCGGCGGCTATAGGATTTCAACCGGGGACGGCGTGACGGCCATCACATTCGGCGAGGATATGTTTGCCGACACAGGCTATTTCGCTCCGAATCTGTTATTGTTCTGCGTCAGCGACGGGTTCGACGAAAAAGTATATATTCAGGAATCCGCTGTGGGTATGCCCGAACTGGCGGAAGCAAAGCTGTGGGTCCATCTTGTCAGCAGCGACTGGCGCTTCATCGCGGAGGATGACCAGCATACCCTTAACATGCACAACAACGGCGGTTTTGATTATAGGATCACCACGCCTGACGAGGAAGAGGGCGCTTACAGCTCCGCAACCGTCGATTCCGGTCAATGGGAACTTGCGGGCGGCTCGCTTACGTTAATGTGGTCCGACGGAAGCGAGGAGGCGTGCGGCTTAACCGGCAATACGATCACGGTGGATTCTCTTGGCATGACGTTCGCCAACGGGAAACCTCTTGAAGGCCGGTTGGAAAATTGGTACGGAAGCTACTTCAGCGAAACGGGCGCGGAAATTTACGTTTCAAAGTCCATCCTTGAGAACAGGATAAGCGTGTCGCTCTATCTGAACGATGACATTGGCTCCATGTACAGCTCCGGGGGCATCAAGCTAAGCGTGGACGCCGGTTCGGCGGCGGACGATTACATCGCCCTGCGTCTTGACGGCGACAGGGTGACGGTCGAGGCGTTAGACCAGCAGTTTGAAGGCTACGCGGGAATCTATGCGCGGGAACAGCCATGAGAAGATTCATAAAACCGACTTTGGCGGCGTCGCTGGCCGTACTGGCCGCCGTATCCCTTGGCGGCTGCTTGCCTTGGCACCCCGGGACGCCGGACGAATACATGGTCCCGGAGGGGCATTACAGGCTTGTGGCCGATTTCTCAAACGGCGTACTGCCGGCAAACACGGAGGGAATTCCGCGCACCCCGTCGAAGTTCCTCCACAAGCCGATAACATGCGAGTACTACGACCCCGCAACCAAGAATTATGTATACGCGGACGAGGCAATCCATGGGGCGGTAATGGAGATGGCGGGGTATCTTTCCGAGTGGACGGGGCTTGATTTTACCCTGAACGGAGTTACGTCCGCCCCAGATGGCGTCTTGATTGATTGGTCGAAGCAGTCAACGTTGCTGGCGGGGCTGGGCGACCGGGAGATGAAGGCGGAATTTAGCTTCTCCGACGGGGTCAGTTTAAATTGGTTCATGATGGACTCGCTGAAATCCACGGTTGAAAGCAATCTGCCCGTTGTTAGCTTTGTATATTATTGTTCCGAAGGCGCGCCGCTGGAATTTATCAACCCGGAGGACATGGCGGATCAGGGCTTGCGGTCCCTGTCAGCCGATGAACAGTACTGGGGTAGCGCGTATTACGTCTCGGAGGGAGAGTAGCGCGTGTTTGGTTACAGCAAATACTTCGTAACCCATTATATCCCGATAATCCTTAGCCCGGAATCCCATGAAATCAAGGGGTTTCCGGGCTTTTTTGCGTAGATAAAATCTGTTACGTGATCAACATCGCGTCCCCAAAACTAAAAAAGCGATACCCCTCCGCCACCGCCTCCCTGTAGGCCCGCAGCACATTGTCCCGGCCGGCCAGGGCGGATACCAGCATCAGCAGGGTGGATTCCGGCAGGTGGAAGTTGGTGACGAGGCCGTCCACCAGCCGGAAGGTATAGCCGGGGTAGATAAAAATATTGGTCCAGCCGGCGCCGGGGCGCAGGTGGCCTTCCGCGCCGCAGGCTTCCAGGGCGCGGCAGCTGGTGGTGCCCACGGCGATGAGGCGGCCGCCCCGGGCCTTGGCCACGTTGACGGTTTGGGCGGCTTGGGCCGGGATGGAATAGGACTCGGCGTGCATCACGTGGTCGGCCAGGTTGTCCGCCTTTACCGGGCGGAAGGTGCCCAGGCCCACGTGGAGGGTCAGGGCCGCGGTGAGGACCCCCCGCGCCTCCAAGGCCGCTAAAAATTCTTGGGTAAAATGGAGGCCCGCCGTGGGCGCGGCCACAGAGCCGTCTTGGGCGGCGTACACGGTTTGGTAGCGGGCGGGGTCCGCCAATTTTTCATGGATGTAGGGGGGCAGGGGCACCTCCCCCAATTGGCTCAGCACTTCTTCAAAAATCCCGTGGTACTGGAACCGGACCAGGCGGACGCCACCCTGGCCCACCCCTTCAATTTCAGCCAGCAGCCGCCCGTCCCCAAAGCGCAGGCCCGTGCCGGGGGGGCATTTTTTCCCGGGCCGGGCCAGGGCTTCCCAGCGGCGTTCCTCCAACCGGCGGAGCAGCAGCAGTTCGACCCGGGCGCCGGAGGTTGTTTTTTCCCCCATCA
>JAITGW010000019.1 GCA_031280325.1 Oscillospiraceae bacterium | reverse complement strand
ATTATTTCATACTCTCCGTCAGTCTCGCGATATGTGACCCAATACGTAAGATTCCGGCGGACAAGCGAGCATTGGCAGACTCCCGTCTCGTCCGCGAATCTGCCGGCTCCGCCGTAAATCGCCTCACGCAGGTCATCCTGCGCGATCAGCTTGCGGTCGATTTTTTCGGCGGTCTCGCCCGATATGCGCAGCCGGATGTTGTCCCACGGATTTCCGTCCGGCATGAGCTGCGCTCCTGTTTCTGTTTCCATAAGCTCCCCTTTCAGGGCAAAAGTGTTGCGCCGCCGCCCGTCAATATCCGGAATCGCGGCGGGATCGACTCCCAGCGCAATGTCTAGAATATGCGCGCTTTTCTTGCTTCGCAGGGAAAACACATCCCGGCAGTTTGCGCAGTATACGATATACGGCTTGCCAGATGCCGACGTGCGATCCTCCGTAATCTCTCCAAACAGCTCCGGATCGGCAAGGCGCATGTGTCCGCCATAGCCGCAGCATTTTCCGGGATTATCCAGCTCCGTAAGCGCGGCTCCGCTCCGCCGCGCGAGTATTCGCACCGACGATCGCATTTCAGCGTCATATCTCGATGCGCACGGATCGAACACCGCGCAGTCCGAAAAGCCCTCCGGCAGGGCGGCGTGGACGTCAAGCTCCGCCAGTAGCTTGTAGAGCGACACGCCGGAAATTTCGGGCAGAAGCTGATTAAACAGCTTTTCGCACGTGGCGCAGGCAAAAATCATTTCGGGCTTTCCCATTTCCTCCCATACAGCGCGCAGGCGCGCGCAGTTTTGCTCCAGCAATCCGTCCTCACCCGCCCAATACGCCGGCGCGCCGCAGCAGGATAGATATACGCCGATGTCAAATTTCGTCCGCAGCGCCTCGAGCGAGCGTGTGACGTGCATTGGATTATAGGCGCCGAGCTGACAACCGGGAAAGAACAGATATTCGCATTTGCCCGGCGTGTGAAATTCGCCCTCCGTAGTGTTAAAGTCCATTTCGCGCAGCCAAAAATCGTGCAGCGTCGGAATATCCGTGCCGGTTTTGGCGCGGTGACGGCGTGACGTGCGCAAAACCTCGCCCATGTCGATTGACACGGGACAAACGGAATCGCAATATCCGCAGTTGCTGCACGCGTAAGCCTCCCTCGTCATGCCGCGGGTCGAGAACGGCGGATTCGCTTTTGTATCGGCGTACACGCCGGCTGCGATTTTCTTGGGGAGCTTGCGGTATTTTCTCAGCAGCTCGCACCCGTTCATACAGCGCTCGCAATCGCATTTATAACAGCGCGCCGCTTCAGCCCTTGCCTCCGCCTCGCTGTAATAATGACCGGCCCGCGGCTCGACTCGCGCGTCAAAATCCTCGCGCGGGAAGCTCAGCTGCGCGCCGCAGTCAGGAATCGGAGCCTGAAAATGCGGCTTGCCCGTCTGTAAAAACGTCTCAATTGACAGTACTGTGCGGCGTCCGTCTGCCACGGCAAGCACAGCATCCCTCCCAAGCAGTCCGCCGCCGAGAAATACGTTCGTTCCCGAAATGCAAAACGTATCCGGGTCACAGTCCGCACCAATTCCAAATGTCTCGCCGCCGCGCCCCGTCGCGATGAAAACCGCGTCAAATCCGCTCAGTTCGTCCAGTCTGCGTATCATGCGCTTAAATTGAAAATCAACGCCCGCTCTCGCAAAATAGTCCGCAAATTCCCGGTCAAACTCCGCGAATTTAGCGTGAGAGCATAGCTTTCCTCCCCAACCGTCTGCGGCGTCGAACACCGTGACACGGTATTTTTTCTGCGCCAAGCCCAGAGCGACGGACAATCCCGCGGGTCCCGCGCCGATCAGCGCGGCGCTCTCCGCCTTTTGCGGAAGGGCATAAAATTCGGCGCGGCGCTCCTTGTCCGGCGTGCCGTCCACCGCGGCGCGCTCCAGCCCCGAGATGTTTATCGCACCGCCGCGCCCGTCACGCACGCATCCGTTTTCGCACGGGCGCGGGCACAGCTCTGAAACAAGACGCGGAAAAACAAGGCTCTTCCGCAAGACTTTATAGGCAGAGGACCACCTTCCGTTCGCGCATTTACCGATAAAATCCCGGATTTCCAGTGCAAACGGACAGCGCGTCTGGCACGGCGGCGCCGCTCCGTTAATACACCGCGCGGTCATCCCGGTGATATTTTCCTGCGTTAGCTTTGTGACGTCCATAATTCCCCTTATATTCTTGCCGCACCGGACCTTCTCGCCGCCGCGGCGACAGCCGACGCGACAGCCCCGCCGACACGCGGGTCAAACGCCTCCGGAATGATATAGTCCGGCGAGAGGCGTTCCGCTGCAAGCGCGTGCAGCGCGCGCGCCGCCGCAAGCTTCATCTCGTCGTTTATGTCAGACGCGCGCACATCCAGCGCGCCGCGGAAAATTCCCGGAAACGCAAGCACATTGTTGATTTGATTTGGATAGTCCGATCGCCCTGTGCCGACGATGAACGCGCCCGTGTTCTTTGCTTCGTCCGGCGAAATCTCCGGTACAGGATTCGCCATTGGGAAGAGAATCGGCTTATCCGCCATCGAGCGAACCATCTCAGACGTGACCGTTCCCGGCGCGGAAACGCCGATGAAAACATCCGCGCCGCGCATCGCGTCGGCGAGCCTTCCGGTGATTTTTCGCGGATTTGTGGATCTTGCAAGCTCCGCCTTGACGGGATTCAAATCCGCGCGTCCATCGTAAATCGCGCCCAAAGTGTCGCAAAGTATCGCGTCGCGCAGTCCCATCAATTGCAGCAGCCGCAGTATCGCAACGCCCGCCGCACCCGCACCTGATATTACAATTTGTATATTTTCAATCGCTTTTCCCACAAGCTTCAGCGCTCCCATAAGCGCCGCGGCAACAACCACCGCGGTTCCGTGCTGATCGTCGTGGAAGATTGGAATGTCACATTTTTCCTTGAGCCTGCGCTCGATTTCAAAGCAGCGCGGCGCTGAAATATCCTCCAGATTTATCCCTCCGAAAGACCCGGAGAGCAGTGCCGCGGCGTTCACAAATTCGTCAACATCCTTTGTCCGCAGGCACAACGGCACAGCGTCAACTCCGCCGAACGCCTTGAACAGCACGCACTTCCCTTCCATTACGGGCATTCCCGCCTCCGGACCTATGTCGCCGAGACCAAGCACCGCGCTTCCGTCCGTGATCACGGCAACAAGATTTCCCCTCCCGGTAAGCGTATACGAAAGCTCGGGATTTTTTCGGATCTCAAGGCAGGGCGCGGCAACGCCGGGAGTATACGCAACGGATAATTCGTCACGCGTCGTGACCGTCATTTTCGGTGCGTAATCACTCTTTCCGCGCCACAAGGCGTGCAGGCGAAGCGCCTCTTTTGAATAGTCCATTTACAATGATACCTCCGAAAATCCGTTTTTAGTCAGCGTCAGCCTCCGCTTAAAACCGACGGAGCGCAGCAGCTCTTCCATTTCCGAAAATTTATGGCATAGGCTGGCCGTATCGTGGGAGTCGCTCGACAGTATCACCTCTCCGCCGCGCGCGCATAGCTCCCGCAGCAGCCAAGGCTGCGGATACGGCTCGCTTCGCCCGTTGCGGTACATCGCGCCTGTGTTGACCTCAAGCACGCGGCAGCGCTCAAGCATCGCTGCAAGCGCATCTGTCGCCGCGCGGCGATACCGCAGGTTAGCTGTATCGAAAAGCTGTCCTCCCTCGTTGAATTTATTGATAAGGTCAAAATGTCCGACAACCGTCGGCTTGATTTTCCGCGCCATGTCCGGCAGTCTGGAGTAATAGTCTTCCGCGACGGCAAGCGCGTCGCCGCCGTAGTGCCGCGTGACGATCTCCTCGAGGCGCCCGACGTGCCAGTCAACCTCCAAGACCTCTCCTCCGCGCGCCATTAAGTGCAGCGAGCCTATCACAAAATCATATTCGTCCGTCGGCGTCTCCGACAGATAATCCTGCTCAATACCCATTAAAAGCTCAATTTTACCGCCGTACTCGGCTTTGAGGCGCTCAAGCTCCGCGCGATAGCGCGCAGCGGATTGCTCTGTCATACACCAGTGCGGGTCACCCGGAAGCGGACTGTGTCCTGATAAGCCAAGCGCCGGAGATCCGCGAGCAATCGCGGCGCAAACCATCTCCTCCGCCGTGCATTCCCCGTCGCAAAACACGGTGTGCGAGTGAAAATTTGAATAGCTCAAGTCATTTTCTCCTGCTTTTTCTTTTTGTCCACCACATGACGCGATCGCAGCTCATCGGCGACCTCCTCCGGCGTGATCTCCATGTGGGCCATCAGCACAAGCGCGTGATACGCAAGATCGGCAAGCTCGTAGATCGTCTCCGCCCGGTCGCCCGCCTTTGCTCCGATGATAACCTCCGTGGACTCCTCGCCGATTTTTTTGAGGATTTTGTCCGTTCCGTTTTCAAAGAGGTATGTGGTGTACGAGCCTTCCTTCGGCTTGCGCCGCCGGTCGAGCAGAAGCGCATACAGCGAGTCAATCGCGCCGTCCGGCATGGGCTCGTCACCATCGAAGCATGAGTCTGCGCCCGTGTGACAGGCGGGACCGTCCCGATCTACCAGTATGAGCAGCGCGTCGCCGTCACAATCCGGGCGAATCTCGCACACACGCTGGACGTTGCCGCTCGTCTCACCCTTGCGCCACAGCGCTTTTCGGGATCGCGACCAGAAGCATGCGCGCCCCTCGCGCAATGTAATCTCCAGCGATTCGCGGTTCATATACGCAAGCGTAAGCGGTTTGCGGGTGCGCCGATCCGCGACGATTACCGGAATAAGCCCGGCGGCGTCAAATTTAAGCTTT
>JAITGW010000215.1 GCA_031280325.1 Oscillospiraceae bacterium | reverse complement strand
GGCATGTCGCCGCAGCGTATTTTCGCGGCATACATCGCCGGCAACACGACGATGGAGCATTTGCTGCTCGGCGTTAACGCGAATTATCTCCGCATGGAGCCGTACATCCCCGCGTTTTTCGACATCGCGCCGATTTTCACGCGCGAAATCGGGATCGATCTCGCGCCCGGCTGCCGCGCAAAGCTCGCGCCGAACATCGGAAGCTATGTCGGCGGGGATGTTACGGCGGGCGCGCTGGCAAGCGCGATCTGGCGCTCGCCGGAGCTTTCGCTGCTTGTTGATCTCGGCACGAACGGAGAGCTCGTGTTCGGCAACAACGACTTCATGATGTCCTGCGCCTGCAGCGCCGGACCCGCGTTTGAGGGCGGCGACATAAAGTGCGGAATGCGCGCGACTGACGGCGCGATAGAGGCTTGCGAAATCGATCCGGATACGTTTGAGCCAAAACTCACGGTAATCGGAGGCGAGGCTCCGGTAGGTCTGTGCGGCTCCGGCATAATCGACGTTATCGCGGAGCTGTTCTCGCGCGGGCTTATCAACGGCAAAGGCAGGTTCGCCGCGCAGTGCGAGCGTGTGATCTATGACGAAACTTACGGCGGAGGACGCTATATACTCGCGCGGGCGGATGAGTCCGCCACCGGGCGCGAGGTTTTCATCGACGAGACTGATCTGGACAACTTCATCCGCACAAAGGGCGCGATCTTCTCCGCGATTATGACGCTGACCACTCCGCTTGGATTCACGCCGGAGGATATTGAACACGTTTACGTCGCGGGCGGAATCGGCTCGGGCATCAACATTAAAAACGCAATAATAATCGGCATGTTCCCAAAGCTGCCGGAGGAACGCTTCCGCTATATCGGAAACTCGTCGCTGTCGGGCGCTTATGCCGCTCTGATGAGCGTTGACGCCGCAAAAAAGCTAACTGAGCTTGCCAAAAGCATTACCTACGTGGAACTTAGCACGCAGGCAGGCTATATGGACGAATTTATCGCCGCGTGCTTTTTGCCGCACACGGATGAAACACTGTTTGACTGATGGATCTTGTTAATAATAAAGAGGGGCGCCCACTGGCGCACTATCGTGAGCTCTACGCGCAGATGGATCCGTCCGAGGTTTCGGCAAGAACCCATTGTGTCTGCGCCGCTGGCGGACTTGAGATTCCGATTTTCGGACATACTCTTACCGCCGCCGTTCCTGACTTTAAGCTTACCGGAGATTCCGGCTGCCCCGCCGCGCTGCTCGCCGCGCCGTGTGAAATTCTCATTCTCCGCTGGCTTATCAACGGGCGCGCCGCGCCTTTCGGCGGGAAATTTTTATCCTATCGCGAGATCCCGTGGGGAAACGTGTACGACGCAAATTTCAACGGACGGTGCCGGCTGCGCCTTTCCGGCACGTTCGGGCGCGATTTGGATTCCTTTTCACGCGCCGCGCGCCGCCTTTGCGGCTATCCCGCGCCGGGCGGCGACTCGGCGTTTGATTTGCCGCTCCCCGGCGGGAATACGCTGCGGCTGATAATTTATTCCGGCGATGAGGAGTTTTCGCCCGCAGCGCAGATTCTATTCTCGGACAACATCACCGCTGCGTGGAGCGCGGAAGATCTTGCGGTGCTTGGTGAAGTTGCGATACGCGCACTGAGCGAAAAACGAAACTGATGTAAGGAAAAGTGCCATGCCTATTAAAATTCCGGATCAGCTTCCGGCTGTTGAGATTTTAGAGAACGAAAACATCTTTGTGATGACAGAAAAGCGGGCAATCCACCAGGATATTCGCCCGCTGCGTCTGCTTATTCTCAACCTTATGCCCACAAAGGAGGTCACGGAAACTCAGCTTCTGCGCAAGCTGTCGAACACGCCGCTGCAAATCGAAGTTGAGTTCATGCGAACAGCCTCCCACAACGCGAAAAACACTGACGCGCGCCATTTGGAGACGTTTTATACCACGTTTGACTCTGTTCGCTCCCGCCGCTTTGACGGAATGATCATTACCGGCGCTCCCGTCGAAACGCTACCGTTCCGCGACGTTGACTATTGGGCGGAGCTGACGCAGATCATGGACTGGAGCGCGAAAAATGTCTATTCCACGCTGCATATCTGCTGGGGCGCGCAGGCGGGACTGTATTACCATTATGGCGTCGATAAGCGGCTGCTGCCGAAAAAGATCTCCGGCGTGTACGCGCAGCGCGTCATGAAACCGACCTCTCCGCTGTTCCGCGGGTTTGACAGCGTATTTATGGCTCCGCACTCGCGCTATACCGAGACTTCGGCGGAGCTTGTCGCCCGTGTGCCGGAGCTTGAGATACTCGCCTCGTCAGACACCGCCGGTCTGTACGCCGTCAAGAGTACGGACAGCCGCAGGTTTTTCATCATGGGACATCCGGAATATGACGCGCAAACACTCGGATTGGAATACGCGCGGGACGTTGCCGCGGGAATTAACCCCGAAATACCTGAAAATTATTTTGAGAACGACGACCCCGCATGTCCGCCGTGCGTCACTTGGCGCGCTCACGCGCAGCTGCTCTATTCCAACTGGCTCAATTACTATGTCTATCAGTCCACGCCGTATGACATCAACCAAATCGGCGCCGCCGAAAGCGCGGAGGATTGGGTGATATGATTCGCGCAATCAACGCCGCCGTCCGCGCCGCCGAA
>JAITGW010000142.1 GCA_031280325.1 Oscillospiraceae bacterium | reverse complement strand
AGGATATACAGTTATCTACTATTGCGGCGAGGTGAGTGAATTTGAGAATCAGCCCTGCTGCCGTCAGGTCGCGGCGGCGGAGCAGCTTGCCGCAAAGCCCAACACGTACACGGCGTTTGAGCGCGCGCTCATAAAAGCGTATAAGTTCTCGCAGGAAAATCACGGCAAGACGATTGACGACGTTGCAAAATACATCCAAATTGACCGGGAGCTTATTGAGACGGAGGTTTACGGCGGATACGCCGAGTCCGTGCCTGACCCGGATTATCTCGCGACGCGCACTCTGAAAGACAGTGTTGTGGAATTCGGATATACGAACGACTATGACCTTGACGCGCTGTATAACAATGACATCTATAAGGCCGCGCTGGAGTCTCTCATCGCCGAGAAGCCGGACGACGCAGTATATCTCGGCCTGCTCGAGCGATTTGAAAAAGCTAACTAAATACTTCGTGCACGCGTTGTTCGCGCTCTTTTTGCTGACGCTGCTCCTTCCGGACCGGGTCAGCAAGGAGAGCGCGTGGCAGCACGCGCTTTGTTTCGCTGCGATTCTGGAGGCGCTGGCGATCGTATTCCGGAAAAGGCGGGCGCTCACAGACATTGTGACGGTTGTGTTCGTCCTGCTGATCGCGTGGACGCTCGCGACGGCGAAATTTAATCTGCTGCGTGAATTTCTCTTCCCGCCGCCCGGCCGGGTTTTTCGGCAGTTTATGCTTGATTACAAGGATTTGCTGAGACATATCGCAAGCTCGCTCGGACTTGTGTTCAACGGATATGCGCTGGGACTTATATTTGCGATACCGCTGGGCTTGCTCATCGGATACAGCGCGCGGATGGGGGAGACGGCGACGCATATCAGTAAATTTTTGGCGTCGATTCCGCCGATTGTGTACATTCCTTACGGCGTCGCGCTTTTGCCGACGTTTCGCAGCGTCTCGGTCATGGTCATCTTTCTCGCGACGTTTTGGCCGGTGCTGTCGGGTACTGTCGCGGGCGTGATGTACACGGAGCGCAAGTATATCGACGCGGCGCGTATCCTCGGCTGCTCCCGGGCGCGGATACTGCTTCGCGTAATCCTGCCGGGCGCGCTCGCGCAGATATTCACGGGCTGCAACCAGGGGCTTGCCGTGTCGTTTATCCTGCTGACCTCGGCGGAGATGATCGGCGCGCGAAGCGGAATGGGCTATTATGTGAACTATTTTTCGGATCTCGGAGACTATACGCGCACACTGACGGGCGTGATACTCATCGGAGTCGTCATCAGTGTCGTGTTTTTCGCGTTTTCGAAGCTGCAAAAGCGGCTTCTGCGATGGAGGGGGCAGGAATTTTGACAGAGGTTTTATGGCACGGGCGCGGCGGACAGGGCGCGTTTACGGCGGCGCGGATTCTCGGGTGCGCCTGGGTGCTGCGCGGCGGATACGCGCTTGCGTTTCCGTCATTTGGACCGGAGCGGCGCGGCGCGCCGATGCGCGCGTTCACGAAGCTGGACACAGCGCCGGTTGTTGACCGGAGCGAGATAAAAAATCCGGATCACACTGTGGATTTGATTAGCGCGCCGGCTGAAATGCTGGAGCTTGCGGCGCGGCTGAGGCTGCCGACTGTTAACACGCTCATGCTCGGGCGGCTTGCGGCGGATCTTGGAATAGAAAACGAGTATTTATTCCGCGCAATTGAGCTTGAAATGCCGGAAAAGCTTTGGGAGATGAACAAAAATGCGATTAAAACCGTTACCGGACACCATTCCTGACTGTACCGCGTTCGAGGCCGGTTATCTTGTCACGCAAAACGGCGGCTGGCGCAGCGAGCGCCCCGTGATTGACGAAGCGAAGTGCGTCAAATGCCGGCAGTGTTATTTATACTGTCCCGATGGGACGATTTCACAGGAGATTTCTGTGGATTATGACTTCTGCAAGGGCTGCGGAATCTGCGCAAAAATCTGTAAGCCGGGCGCAATAGCCATGCGGCGGGAGGCTGACTATGCGTAGCTTTATTTCGGGAAACGACGCGGTGGCCGCCGCCGTGCGTCTCGCCGCGCCGGAGGTGATTTCGGCATATCCAATTACGCCGCAGACAACAGTGATCGAGCGCCTTGCCGAGTATGTTGAGTCAGGGGGGCTTGACGCGGAGTATATCCACGTCGAGAGCGAGCACAGCGCGATGAGCGCCGCGATGGGCGCGTCCCTTGCGGGAGTGCGCACCTTCACAGCCACGAGCAGCCAGGGGCTCCTCTATATGGCGGAGCTTTTGCCATACGCCGCGGGAGGGCGTTTTCCGATTGTCATGATGAACGCGAACCGCTCGCTCGCGCTGCCGTGGAACATTTACGGGGATCAGCGGGACTCGCTCTCACAGCTTGACTGCGGCTGGATTCAAGCGTATGCCGAAAACGCGCAGGAGGCGCTGGATATGACGCTTATGGCGTATTACATCGCGGAGAATGAGCGCGTGCGAGTGCCGTTTATGGTGAATCTTGACGGCTTCCATTTGACGCACACATACGAGGTTGTCGAGATTCCGTCCCAAAAGCAGGCTGACGAGTTTTTGCCGCGCTTTGAGACGGAGAATAAAATCGACTTTGATCGCCCGAAAAATTTCGGTTTTTCGGCAGGACCTGACTGGAACGCGCAATTCCACCGCGAGCATCATGAGGCGATGCTGCGCTCGACGCAGGTAATCGCCGAGGCGGAGGATAAATTCGCGCGTATTTTCGGGCGGAAATACAGCGGCGCGCTTGACGCATACCGCTGTGATGATGCGGAGTATATTCTCGTTACGCTGGGCTGCGTGTCCGGAATTTGCCGGCAGGTCACGGACGCTCTGCGGGAGGAGGGCGTGCGCGCCGGCGTTCTGCGGATTCGGTATATGCGGCCGTTTGCGCTCGACGAGATACGCGCGATCCTCGCGCCGGCGCGGGCGAGCGCCGTTTTGGAGAAGGATATTTCTTTTGGAAACGCAGGAACGGTATTCACGAACGTTGGCGCGGCGGCGATGAACGTCATCGGCGGGCTTGGCGGCGCGGATATCTCGCGGGAGCATGTTCGCTCGATATTCGTTCGGCTGAAAAATGGAGAGAACGGGGTGATATGGCTGTGAGCGTAAAGAACCTGGATTCGCGGGAGTTTTTCTTCGGACATAAGGCGTGCGCCGGGTGCGGCGGCTCGCTTGCGGTCAGGATTGCCCTTAAAGTCCTGGGAGCGCGCGCAGTTGCGGTGCTTCCGGCCGGCTGTATGAGCGCTGTGGGCTTTAATTTTCCGCAGCTTGCGTTTTCAAACAACGCCCTTATAACGCCCTTCGCCGCGACCGCAAGCGTCATGACCGGGATCGAGGCGGGGCTGCGCCGCCGCGGAGAGATCGCGCATGTCGTCGGCTTCGCCGGGGACGGGGGTACGGCGGATATTGGGCTGCAAGCGCTTTCCGGCGCGATTGACCGCGGGGATAATCTCATCTACATCTGCTATGACAACGAGGCGTATATGAATACAGGCATTCAGAAGTCCGGTCTGACTCCATTCGGCGCGCGCACGACGACGACGCCGATCACAGGGAGCGTCCGCCGAAAGAAAGATATGCTGGCGATTGTCGCGGCAAACGGAGCGGAGTATGCCGCGAGCGCGTCCGTCGGATATTTGGACGACTACGTCACAAAAATCGAAAAGGCCGCCGCAAAGCCGGGATTTAAGTACATTCACGTGATTGCGCCGTGCCCGACCGGTTGGGGAATCAAAACAAACGAAACGATCGAAATCGCGCGGGAGGCGGTTGACGTTGGCTTGTGGAGATTGCGGGAATATGAAAACGGACAATGGTTGGAAAACTGCGCGCCGTCGCGCCCGGAAGATTTGGTCAAGCACTTAACGCGGCAGGGGCGATTTTCCGCGTTGGATACCGATAAGTTGGAGGAGACGAAAAATGTCTGAAAAAAAGTTCTGGAATGAGAAAATTGAGACGCTTCCGCGGGAGAAGTTGGAGGCGCTTCAGCTTAAAGCGCTGAAGGAGGAGCTTGCGTTCGCGTATGCGAACAGCCCGTACTATAGGCGCGCATGGCAGGAAGCCGGAGTGTCGCCGGACGATGTTAAAACGCTTTCGGACATCGCGAAGCTGCCCTTTGTTGACAAGAAAACGCAGCGGGACACTCAGGGCGTCGGCTCATTTCTCGGTGAGCTTGCCGCTGTGCCGGAGGAGGAGGTCGTGTTCGTCTCGACGTCGTCCGGTTCGACGGGCGTGCCGACAATGTCGCCGTTTACGAAGCGGGATTTTGACGAATGGCAGGATGTGGAGAGCCGCCTCTTCTGGGGCGCGGGAATGCGGGAAAATGACCGCTATGTCCATGCGCTCAACTTCTCG
>JAITGW010000119.1 GCA_031280325.1 Oscillospiraceae bacterium | reverse complement strand
CGTTCCGCCAAGCTTTGAGATTCCGTCAACGACATCCGGCGTGAGAGGGGTGAAATCATTTGTGATAAGTCCCGTAAAGCCGCGGCGGATACCGACGCACTCAATTCCGAACGCGTGTGCCGTGAGAACTGCGGCGCGGATCGCGGCGTTCATTCCCGGCGCGTCGCCGCCGGAGGTGAGAATCGCCGTGCGCGCGGGATTTTCAGTTGAAAGGAGCGAGTAATTCGTCAAATAAATCAGTCCTGATAAAGCGCGCCGCATCGGGCAACAAGCCATCCGAAGATGCGAGAGCGTCAATGAAGAGAGCGGGGTTCATCGTCGGATTCTGCGCCGAAACCCTTGCCGAGAGGGTGACGCTCACGCCGTCGGTCGAAAACCTGAGATCGCGATAGGCGCCCTGGATGTCGAAATTGCCCTCGCCGCGCTTTGTTTTTTTACGTATTATGAGCTTTTCGGCCGCAAAATACTCACGCAGGCGCGCGAGAATATTTTCCGGCGGCGTGTTATCATAAAAAAACGTGCCGATTACGGAAATCCATTTGATTTTAGCGAATTTCGCGCCGGCGGCGGTAATGCGCAGCGCCTCGATACCGTCTGGCAACGCAAAGCTCAGCGCGTCAATCGCGGCGGGAGCGTCAAGCGGATATAAAGTTTCGAAATCCAAAAGCTCGCACACGCTCTCCTGCCCGACGGACAGCGGAAGCGCGATAAAAAGCAACGGATGAGGATTAAAGCCTTCAGAGCGTTTCAGCGCAATGCCGGCGCGGGAAAACGCGCGCTGGAAGGTGCGCATCAAGTCCAGATGAGAAATATATGACGCGGAGCCGTTTTTCGAGAATTTCAGACGATATTTCATATGGGCTCCCTCCGTCCGGGGCAGACTGCGCCGCCCGAAAAATCCAGGCGCGACGCGCCGCAGGCGGAGCATTTTTCGCGGCAATCCGGCGTTTGAATGCCGCGCAGCGACTCCTCGCGCTCCGCGATTAAAAATTTTGTATCAACTCCCGTCGATACGACGCCCCATGGGAGGATTTCGTCATACCCGCGCTCACGCAGGGCATACAGCGTGGGATTGCAGCCCGAAATGCCGAACGCCGTGAGCCAGCGGGCAAAGCTGAAATGCTCGCCCCAGGCGTCCATTTTTCCGCCGGCGCGCCAAGCGCGCTCAATAGCGCGGCCGAGCCTGCGATCCCCGCGCGAGAGCACAGCCTCGATAAGGCTTGCGTCAGGATCGTGCCAATTATAGGATATGGATTTGCTGCGCAAATTTTCTCGCAGAAGCGCGACGCGCCGGGAATATTCCTCACGCGGACACTGAGGCTCCCACTGGAACGCGGTGTGGGGTTTTGGCACGAAATGCGATGTGCTGACGGTAACGCGCACGCCGCGGGATTTGTTCGGCGCTTCCTCGCGCCACGCGCGCACAACCTTGTTGGCAAGGTCGGCGATTGCAAGCACGTCCTCGTCGGTTTCTCCCGGAAGCCCCAGCATGAAATAGAGCTTCACGGCGCTCCAGCCGCCGCGAAACGCGATGCGGCAGGTGTTCAGCAGCGCGTCCTCCGTAACGTTTTTGTTGATTATATCGCGCAGACGCTGACTGCCCGCCTCCGGGGCGAACGTTAATCCGGACTTTCGCACGCGCTGGACGCGCTGCATGAGGTCAATCGAAAAATTATCAGCCCGCAGACTGGGCAGCGACAGCGACGCGCCGTGCGCCTCGGAATAATCCAAAAGTCCGTCGCAAAGCTCCAGCAGATGCGGATAGTCGCTGCTCGACAGGCTTGAAAGGCTGATTTCGCCGTAACCGGAGTGCTTGAGGGCGGCGATGCCCTGTGCAATCAGCGTTTCGGGCTTGCGGTCGCGATATGGGCGATAGGCGTATCCCGCCTGACAGAAGCGGCAGCCGCGGATACAGCCGCGGAACAGCTCAAGCGTGACGCGGTCGTGGACGATCTCCGTTGACGGCACGATCGCTTCAGTCGGGAACGGGGCGGTATCAAAGTTTTTCGCGACGCGCTTTTGTATCGGAAGCGCGCCTGCGCCGGGTTTTGCTGTGAATTCGCGGACAAGCCCCGATTCATTATAGAAAATGTCGTAGAGCGACGGGATGTATACGCCGGGAATTTTAGCCGCCTCCAGCAGAAATTCAGACTTTGACAGTCCGATCGTTTTTGCGCGCGCCAGAGCGTCGTATACCTCAAGGTTAAGTTCCTCGCCCTCGCCGATTAGAAACAGGTCAATAAAGTCGCTCATCGGCTCCGGGTTATAAGCGCAAGTCCCGCCCATGACGACAAGCGGAGTGAGCGATTCCCGCTCATTCGAGCGCACGGGCATACACGCAAGGTCAAGCATGTTAAGCACGTTTGTATACGCAAGCTCGTACCCGACGGAGAATGCGATAACGTCAAAGCCTGACAGCGCGTCGCCGCTCTCCAGCGCGCCAAGCGGCACGGAGCAGGCGCGCATTTGCGCCTCCATGTCTGTCCAGGGGGCGAACGCGCGCTCGCACCAAATGTCCGCGCGGGAGTTTGCGATGTCATAAAGAATGCGCGCGCCGAGGTTGCTCATGCCGATTTCATACGTGTCCGGAAAGCAGAGCGCGACGCGGAGGTTAACCGCAGACTTGTCCTTGACGATTTGCCCGAATTCTCCGCCGGTATAGCGGGCGGGCTTTTGCACGGAGGGAAGCATTCGTTTGAGAGTGTCGTTCATTGTGTGAGTCCTTTAGTTCTTGCTTTTCGGCGGAAGCCGCCGCTGTATTTTCGCGTCGCAGTAGACGCAAACGCCGCCGCTGCTCTCGCGCGGCAGATACGTCTCATGATTTGTGACGCAGGCGGGGTTAGGGCATACGCAGCTTCCGGAGAACGCGTCCGTGCGGGGCGGCGCGGCGCGTCCGAGCAGTGACAAGCGCAAAAGCAGCGCCATGCGGATGTACATCCCGTACTTTGCCTGGTCGAAATACCGCGCGCGGCTGTCAGAATCAACGTCGGGGCTGATTTCGTCTACCCGCGGCAGCGGATGCATAATTGTGAGACCGGCTTTCGCGGCGGCGAGTTTCTCGCGGCTGAGGATAAAATCGCCGCGGCGGGAGAGTTCGCCATCCTTCGCGGAAAAACGCTCCTTTTGAATCCGCGTCATGTACAGCACGTCAAG
>JAITGW010000090.1 GCA_031280325.1 Oscillospiraceae bacterium | reverse complement strand
CTATGGCGGCGCCCGTTGTGGGTAAAATACTCAGTGAGGCGCTTCCGTATCTTGGCGTTGCGCCGCAGTATGAGGATGCGGAGCTGATGCCTGTATACGTGCCGAACGCGGTGGGGGAGAGTGTAGATAACGCAAAAAGCGCGCTTGCCGGACTGCATCTTGCGCATAAAATCGTCGGCGACGGCGGAACGGTGACGGCACAGCTTCCCGCGGCGAACGCGAGCGTTGACCCGGGAACGAAAGTAATTATCTATACGGGAGAAGCAAAGCCGGACACGCTCACAGTGAAAACGCCGAACCTCAAGGGCAAATCATATGACAGCGCGAAAGCGGAGCTTGAGGCTGCCGGAATGTTCATGCGCGCTGTCGGCGCGCCGACTACATTGGCAAGCGCGAGGGTGTCCATGCAGTCGGTTCCGGCCGGAGAAGAGATCTCATATGGCTCGGTGATCGAGGTCACGCTTGTTGATACTGCAATCCAGGGAGAATACTAGAGCTCGCAAGGAGAAGAAAAATGCCTGATTTAGGTCAAATTTTGGACGGCGTTCGCATACTTGAAACGAACGCCGGCGGCGCAATACAAGTAAGCTCGCTTTCGCTCGACTCCCGCACCGCGCGGGAGGGAACGCTGTTCTTTGCTGTTCGCGGGCTTGGGGAGGATCGGCAGAGATTCATACCGGACGCCGTCAAAAACGGCTGTGCCGCGGTTGTTTGCGAAGAGAAGCCGGAAGCTGCGGCGCCGTATATCCTTGTGGAAAACGCACGCGCTGCGATGGCTGTGATCTCGGCAAATTTTTATGGGAATCCGGCAAAAAAGCTTAAAATAATCGGCGTCACCGGTACGAACGGAAAGACAACGGTCACAAACCTCATTAAGCATATGATTGAAAGCCTTACGGGGAAGCCGGCAGGGCTTATCGGAACGAACCGCAACATGGTCGGTGAGACGGAAATCCCCGCGACCGGCACAACTCCGGAGTCGCCGGAGCTTCATGCGCTTTTTGCGAAAATGACGGTTGAAGGCTGCGAATACTGCGTTATGGAGGTTTCATCGCACTCTTTGGCTGTGAACAGGGTTGACGGGATACGCTTTCACGTGGGCGTGTTCACAAACCTGACGCAGGATCACCTGAACTATCACGAGACCATGGACAATTACGCGCAGGCAAAGGCGCGCCTTTTCACGCAATGTGATTACGGCGTTGTAAATCTTGACGACAAATACGCCGCTGCGGTGATGTCCGGGGCGGTGTGTCCGATAAAAACATTTGCGGCGCAGGACGACGGAGCGGACATAGTCGCAAAGCGCGTGAAGCTTTATCCGTCGATGGTAAGGTTTTCTGTCTTGACAACAGGGAGTATACTGGAAGCACAGCTTAATATACCGGGGCTGTTCTCGGTGTACAACGCGCTTGCCGCGATACTTGCCGTACGGCTGTGCGGATTTGCGCTTGAGGAGACGGTGAGGGCGCTCTCATCCTGCGGAGGCGTTCTCGGAAGGGCGGAGGTCGTGCCGACGGGCGAGGATTTCATGGTGATAATCGATTACGCGCATACGCCGGACGCGCTTGAAAATATTCTGACGGCGCTGCGCGGCGGCGGAGCGAAGCGGATTGTGACTCTCTTTGGCTGCGGAGGGGACAGGGACGCGGCAAAGCGCCCGATAATGGGCGAGATCGCGGGGCGGCTTTCCGACGAGGTTATCGTCACAAGCGACAATCCGCGCACCGAGCAGCCGGAGGCGATAATAGCTGACATCGTCGCCGGAATGACGGAATCCGCCGCGCCGTACACCGTTATACCGAGCCGGCGCGAGGCAATAATTTGCGCTGTCGGAAACGCGCAGGTCGGCGATACGATTCTTCTTGCGGGAAAAGGTCATGAGACGTATCAGATAATCGGCAGGGAAGCGTTCCGCTTTGACGAGCGCGAGGTTGTCGCCGAAGCTATAGCCCTGCGCGCGGGACGCATATGCGCGGGTACGGTATAGGGCTATAGGGCGCGCCGGATTTTACGCCAGCTTTTTTAGAGGGGGAAGCACAGAGTGAGGACATATGTGATCTCGGCGGCAATCGCGTTTGCGGCTGCCGCGGCGGCGGGGCTTATAATACTGCCTGTTCTGCGCCGCGTCAAGGCGGGGCAATCAATCCGCGATGACGGGCCGAAATGGCACATGACAAAGCAGGGCACGCCGATAATGGGAGGCTTCATATTTATAATCGGCGCTGCCGCCGCCTGCGTCGCTGCGGGAATGACAACGCAGACGCAGGCGAGCACGATTTTGTTTATTTTCGCGTTCGCGCTCGTGTTCGGCGCGATTGGATTCCTTGACGACTATGAAAAGGTTCGCAGACGGCAAAATCTCGGACTTACGGCTCTGCAAAAACTTCTGCTTCAGCTCGCTGTCGCCGTTGCCTTCATCCTTTTGATGCGCCTTGCTGGCAACCTGACTCCGAACCTGTATATACCGTTTGCAAACGTTTCAATACCCCTGCCGGAGCCGCTGTATCTCGTGGTCGCGGCGTTCGTAATCGTCGCGGAGGTCAACGCCGTGAATCTTACGGACGGGGTTGACGGACTTTGCACGGGCGTGACCATACCTGTATGTATTGCCTTTGCCGCAATCGCGTATGTCTGGGGCGCGGAATATCTCGGTATCGGTATATTTGCATCCGCGCTGTGCGGGGGACTTGCGGGTTTTTTGCTGTACAATTTTCATCCGGCAAAGATATTCATGGGAGACACAGGCTCGCTGTTTCTCGGCGGAGCGGTGTGCGGCATGGCTTTCGCGCTTGACATGCCTATGATACTTCTGCCGCTTGGGGTCATATATTTGATCGAAACGCTCTCCGACGTGATTCAGGTCGTGTATTTCAAGCTGTCGCACGGCAGGCGGATATTCAAAATGGCGCCGATCCACCATCATCTTGAGATGAATGGATGGAGCGAACACAAGCTGTTTTTCGTATTCACGCTTGTGTCGGCGGCGTTCGCCGTGATTTCATTTTTGGGTGTATACCGACGCTTCGGCGCTTAAAGCAGCGGAGTGCGGCGTTGAAAGGGGGGAGAGGCGTGGCTCGCTTCACGCAAAAAGCATACGTTAACGGCAACGCGGAGGGGGAACGCCGGATACATCCGGAATCCGCGGCGGAGCCGACGCGGCGCAGCCATGTTGACTGGCAATTTCTCATCCTCCTGGTTATGCTGATGTCAATCGGTCTTGTAATGCTCTTTTCGGCGAGCTTTGCGAACGCGTATTACGAGCAGCGCGACGCTCTTGCGGTGTTCCGGCAGCAGGCGATTTACGCCGTCGCGGGAGCGGCGCTGATGTTTCTTGCGTCAACGGTGCGTGTTTCGGCGCTTCGGCGTCACTCGTACAGGAAATACGCCATGCCTCTGCTGGCCGCGTCGATATTTCTGCTTTTGCTGACGCTTCCGGAGCTTAAAATACCAATCGCCTTGACGCGCAACGGGGCGCGCCGCTGGATAAAAATCGGGGGCTTTCAGTTCCAGCCGTCCGAAATCGCGAAGCTCGGACTCATTCTTGGCTTTGCGCATATGATGTGCCGCGAGGGACACACGCTTGTATACGGCGCCGGACGCGCCGCAAAGCTGCGCCGGAGATCGCAGAGGCTGGGCGCGTTCGCGCGTGAGCTTTTGCCGTTTTTCGGAATTGTCGCAGTTATCGCGGCGCTGTTGCTCAAAGAGCCGCACACCTCGGCTACGATTATAATTTGCGCGATCGCCGCGATAATGCTGTTTGCCGACGGACTTGACAAGCGCGTTTGGGTGCCGCTTCTTATATTTGCCGCGATTGCCGCCGCGCTTATAATATACAAGGCGGAGGAAATGTATAACGAGGCGTACGCCCAGTATTCGGCGGGAACGATTACGCAGGAGGAATTCCGCGACGCGTTCGGCGACTATAAGCTGAGCCGTATAGTATTCTGGCTTCATCCGGACGCGGATCCGCGCGGCAAGGGTTATCAGACGCTCCAGTCTCTGTATGCCGTTGGCTCCGGCGGACTTTTGGGGCAGGGCTTTGGTATGAGCCGTCAGAAGTTCTTCTATCTTCCGGAGGAGCATAACGACTACATATTCGCGATAATCTGCGAGGAAATCGGGTTTCTCGGCGCTATTGTGATACTGATTCTGTTCGCGCTGCTGATTGTACGCGGATTTTGGATTGCGCTGCGCGCCAAAGATAAATTCTCCTCACTGGCGGTCATCGGGATAATGGGAATGCTCGCGATGCAGGTTGGACTGAACATTGCGGTCGTGACAAATTCCCTGCCATGCACCGGAATATCGCTTCCGTTTTTCAGCTATGGCGGAACGGCGCTTATGATACAGCTCATTGAAATGGGGATTGTGCTGTCGGTCTCCCGCGATATGAAGCTTTCAAGGGAAGGATAGGATAGTATGAAATTTCTGATTGCCTGCGGCGGCACCGCGGGACACATAAATCCCGGACTGGCCGCAGCGGACGCGCTTCGCGCCCTTCTTCCGGGAAGCGACTTTCTCTTTGTCGGCTCCGGGCGTAAAATGGAAAGCAAGCTCGTGCCGGAAGCGGGATATAAGCTCCGGAACATCGTAATGCGCGGTCTGGAGCGCGGAATATCTCCGAAAACGCTCGTGAGCGACGCACAGGCGCTGTGGCTGCTTGTCTCCGCCTCGCGAAAGGCGGCGAAGCTGGTGCGCGAATTCGCGCCTGATTTTGTCCTTGGTACCGGGGGATATATCTGCTATCCCGTGCTGACGGCGGCGGCGCGGCTGGGAATCAAAACCGCGATACATGAGTCTAACGCCGTGCCGGGACTTACATCAAAGCTTCTGTCGGGGAAGGTTACGCGCGTGTTCACCGCGTTTGAGGGCATGGGAATGCTCTTTTCCGCCTCCGACAGGGTTGTTGCGACGGGAACTCCGGTGCGCTCGGATTTTTTTGGTTATAACAGAGAAAAAGCGCGAAAAGAATTGGGAATTGACGCAGATACCCGTCTTGTCGTGTCGTTTTGGGGATCGCTCGGGGCGTCCAAGATGAATGAGGTCATGGCGGAAATGATACGCCGCAATGCGGAGCGGCGCGCGTTTTGTCAGATTCACGCGATAGGCGGCGCGTCGGATATTGAAA
>JAITGW010000037.1 GCA_031280325.1 Oscillospiraceae bacterium | reverse complement strand
CTCCCTCACGCTCAAAGGTATTCCCGGGCAGATTCCGATTCTCTTCGGCGTACTCGTCGGCTATGTCGTTTCGGTTATCGTAACGCTTGCGACGCCGTGGGAGCTGATTTCGTTCGGAGCGATTTCCTCCGCAAGCTTTTTCGCGGTTCCAAGCTTCACCCTGCCGAAATTTGACCTCGTCGCGCTGATCGCGGTCACACCGATCGCAATCGCCACAATTCCGGAGTCAAGCGCGCATTTGTTCCAGCTTGACCTGTACGTTGACGAGCTTGCGAAGGAAAAGGGCCGGGGCAGCTTCGGCATAAAGCAAAAGCTGGGACTTAATCTCATCGGCGACGGTATCGCCGACATCGCGGCCTCCCTCTTTGGCGGACCCGGAGGGACAAGCTATGGCGAATCCCTCGCAACGCAATCGATGACGCGCAATTTTTCCGTGTTCACGATTGTCGGCGCGGCTATCCTCGCTATCGCGGTCTCTTTCTTCGGCGGCGTGTCGGCGGCAATCAACAGTATTCCAATGGGCGTGGTCGGCGGAGTATCCGTATACGCGTTCGGCTTCATCGCCGTGCAGGGACTTAAGCTTCTGTTTGAAAATAAAGTCAATCTCGCCAATACGAAAAACGTCATCATTCTCGCCGTCGTATTCATAATCGGGTTGTCGGGCAATATCCCCGTGTTCGGCATTGACTTCCCCGCAATCGCAAGCGCCGCCGTGCTTGGCATCGTGCTCAATCTCGTTCTGCCGAACCGCCTCGGCGAAAAGGCATAAGCCATGCTTCATCTTATCACAAACACGCCCGTAAAGCACAAAATCAGCATTTTGCGCGACAAGCGCACCGGCACAAAGGAATTCCGCGAAATCGCCGGCGAGCTTGCGTATATCCTGTGTTATGAGGCGTTCCGGAACGCTCCGTGCGCGCACGGCTCTGTCGAGTCGCCGATGGGCCTCACCGCGTCATATACAATCGACGAAAACGAGTATGTGTTCCTGCCGATTCTGCGCGCCGGACTTGGGCTTGTGGACGGATTGCTCAGCTTTCTGCCCAACGCAAAGCTCGGGCACATCGGTCTGTACCGCGACGAGGAAACGCTCCAGCACGTCAAGGATTATTACAAGGTTCCGCGCGATATTGAACGAAAGACGGTGTTTATCCTCGACCCTATGCTCGCTACCGGCGGCTCGGCTCTCGCCGCGATCGAAATACTCAAGGAGCAGGGAGTGAAGGATATTAACATGATCTGCCTTTTCGCCGCTCCGGAGGGGGTATCCGCAATCGAGAGCGCCTATCCCGACGTTGACATCTATGCCGCGGCGCTTGATGAGCGCCTTAACGACTCGGGGTATATCGTCCCCGGCGTCGGCGACGCAGGCGACAGGCTTTACGGAACGAAATAACACGGCAAAGCACGCAGCAGACAGACCGCCGCGGCGGTCTGTTCCTGCGTATTGCGCAATTTTTGCGTAAAAATTTCAGTATATCGCATAATTTTACTTGTCATCCTGTCTCCTTATGGTGTATAATGAAACGCTGTTTTGTGTCTTATGCAATTGCTATCCTTTTAAAGGAGTTTTGCCCATGTCTCTTGAAGCGTTAAACAACATCGCCGCGGCGGAAGAGCGCGCAAAACGTCAGCTCGCCGACGCTGCGGAGCGCGCGCGGCTCGCCGTTGCCTCCGCGGAACAGGCGGGGCAGGACGCTCTTGCCGCGTCGCTTTGCGGCGTCGCCGCCGATATTGAGAATCTTAACCGCGAAATTGACCTCAAAATCGAAGAGGACGCGCGGGAGATGGAGTATAAATCCGACAACCGCCGCGCCGCCGTCCGCGCACACGCCGAGAAGAAGCTGCCCGACGCCGTTCGTCTCATCGTCGAGAGGATCGTGGCTGGCTGATGGCTATCACAAAAATGCGCAAGCTGCGCGTAATCGCCGTGCGCGCCGACTGTGAACGGCTCTTTCACGAGCTTATTCTGCTCGGTCTTGTAGAGCCGGCCAACCCGTCGGCGCTTCCGCCGGACGAGCGGACGAGCGCAGAACTCGTCTTATCTCCCAAAAGCTCTTCCGGCGAGGCGGCGATGGCGCAGGCGCATGTTTTTGTCCGCGCGCTTGACGTTATCGCGCCTTACTTAACCGAAAAATCCGGTATTTTCACGCCGCGAGCGCAGCTTGCGCCCGAGATTATACTCGACGGCGGGGACTATGACGCCGCGCTTGAGCTTGCCGAGCGGCTTGACGAGATCAGCGCGCGGCTGCGTCACATTTCCATGGAGGAAACGCGAGAGGGCGCGCGGCTCGCGGCGCTCCTGCCGTGGGAGCGCATGACTCTTCCGCTGGGCGAGACCGGCACGGCGCGCGTCGGCGTAATGTTTGGATCTATTTCCGCCTCCGTGCACCTCCTCGCCGCTGAGCGCGCCGTGGCGGACCACGTGCCTCGGGCGCAAATTTTCGAGATTTCGCAGGCTGGCGGCGTCCGCAATATCTCTCTGATTTACTGGCGCGATGATGAGTCCGCGCTGCTCTCCGCCCTGTCCGGCTTTGCGTTCGCGCAGACAGCGCCGCGCGACGAGCGCTCAACCGCGAGAGAGGCAATTTCGCGCGTCCGTGCCCGGCTTGAAGCTCTGCAAAGCGACCGTGAAAATCTCATCTCGGAGATAATTGAAAGCACCGCGCACGCCGACCGTTTGCGGCGCGCGTATGACCGCGCGCTCACCATCGCGGCGCGGGACGACTGCGCCGCGCTGGTGCTGGAATCTGACGCAACCGTCTCGATGACCGGATGGTTCCCCGCGCGGGACGAAGATCGTGTCATGAAAATGCTCGCAAAGTTCGAGTGCGCGCACGAGGTCTCCGATCCCGCGCCGGAGGAATATCCGTTTGTGCCCGTGCGGCTTGACAACAACGCGCTGACTCGTCCGCTGAACATGGTTACGGAGATGTATTCCCTTCCGGCTTATGACGGCGTCGATCCAAATCCGCTTATGGCTCCGTTTTTTATCCTTTTTTTCTCGCTTATGATGGCGGACATGGGTTATGGTCTGCTTATGGTTCTCGCCGCGCTGATCTATCGCTTCAAGGCAAAGCCGCGCGGCGGCATTGGTTCTTTCGCGGGAATGCTGCTGCTGTGCGGGATCGGTACAATTATCGCCGGCGCTCTTACCGTCAGCTTTTTCGGAAACGCTCCGGCGCTTATTGCTCCGCTTGTCGGGTTGAGCTACACCCCGCCTTACACTCCGCTCTTTGACCCCATGCGCGACACGTATGCCCTGCTTTACGGCGCGCTCGCCCTCGGCGGAGTGCAGATTATCACCGGCATGGCGATTAATATGATCAAGAAGATCAAGGACGGTCACGCGCTGGACGGGATTTGCTCCGCCGTGCCGTGGTGGATTCTGTTCGCGGGAATCGGTCTCGGAGCGCTTGGAATCACCTGGATTGTCACCATCGCCGGCGTTGCCGCGCTCATCGCGACGCAGGGCCGCGCAAGCCCATCGATCCCCGGAAAAATCATCGGCGGGATCGCAAGCCTCTACAACATCACGGGCTTTTTCGGCGATGTGCTGTCCTATGCGCGCATTATGGCTCTCATGCTGGCGGGAGGGGCGATCGCCAACGCGTTCAACGAAATCGCCGCCAAGCCGGGAAGTGTAATCGCATTTATCCCCATCGCGGTCATCGGTCACGCGCTGAACCTCGGACTTAACCTAATCGGCTGTTACGTACACGACCTGCGCCTGCAATGCCTTGAATATTTCGGCAAATTCTACAAGGACGGCGGGCGCGCGTTTTCACCGCTCCGCGTTATTTCGCGGCACTATGACATAATCAATAAATAAGGAGGATATATAAAATGGCTTTCTTTGATAACTTCGGCGGCGCCGCATTCGGAATTCTCGGTGTTGGTCTCGGCGTCATCCTTGCCTGCGTGGGCAGCGCGAAAGGAACGGGAATCGCGGGCGAAGCCGGCGCCGGCGTCACAAGCGAGGATCCCCAAAAAGGTATGCGCGCGATCATGATTCAGGTTCTTCCGGGAACGCAGGGGATTTACGGCTTCGTCGTCGCGATGATCGCCATGGGCAAAATTTCAATTGGTATGCCGGTGCAGACCGGCCTTGCGCTTCTGTTCGCATGTCTGCCTGTTGGAATCGGCGGCCTCATTTCAGCGATTGCACAGGGTCGCGTCGCTGTCGCGTCGATGAAAATCCTTGCCAAACAGCCAAAGGATTTCTCAAAAGGTATGCTGCTTTGCGCAACGGTTGAGTTCTATGCGATCCTGTCGCTGCTTGTCTCCATCTTCCTTCTCGGTAAGGTCCAGTGATGACCGGCATTTCCAGAATCATCGCGCGTATCGACCTTGACGCGGAGGAGCAGTGCGCCAAAATTGACGCGCAGTCCGCCGCCGATCTCACGGCAATTCGGGAAAAATACGCCGCGGCAGAGCGCGAAAGATATGCCGCCGCGCTCCGTCTCGGCGCCGAAGAGGCCAACACGCGCTTTGAGCGGGCGCGCGGCGCCCATGCGCTTGATTTTCAGAAGCGCGTACTCGCCGAAAAACAGCTCCTCATGGGAGAGACGTTTGACGCCGCCGTGACCGCGCTGCGCGAGCTTCCGCAGCCCCGATACTGCGCGTTCCTCGCAAAGCTCGCTTATTCCAACGCAAAAACCGGCAGTGAAGCTCTTATATTCTCCCCCGCCGACCGTGATGAAATCGGCGCGCTTGTTACGGACGCCGCGAACACCGCGCTAAAAACAGCGGGGCGTCCCGCGCTTTTGACGTTGTCGGCGGATACGAGGGATATTCCCGGCGGACTCATTGTCTCCGGCGGCGACATTGAGGTCAACTGCTCTCTGCCCGCGCTTGTGGGCTATTATCGGGCGAAGTTTGAGCCGGACGTTGCCGAAATTTTGTTTACCTAAGGCGGGTGAGCTGTATTGCCTAAGCAAAAAAATATCCGTGACGGGCAGCTGCTTGCCGTCGCGGCGCAGGTAAGCGCATGGGAGGCGCGGATGATCTCCCCCGAAAGGCTTGCGCGGATGATCTCCGGCGGCGATTTCCGGGAGGCTGCGCGCATCGCTTCCGAGTGCGGATATCCCGACATGTCGGATATGGACGCTTTTCGCATTGACGAGGCGCTCTCGGCTCGCCGCGCGCAAATATTTCTGGAGCTGGGCGAAAGCGAAGCCGCGCCGCTTCTTGACATTTTCCGCCTGAAGTACGATTATCACAACGTTAAATGCCTCGTTAAGGCATACGGCGCGGATGAGGACGCCGCGCGGATCATGTCACACTCCGGCCGCGTCGCGCCGGAAAAAATGGCGGAAGCGTTTCTCTTGCGCGATACTGCGGAGCTTCCCGGACTTCTCGGCACTGCACTCTCAGACGGGCTCGAAATCCTTTCCTCGACGGGTAATCCTCAGCTTGCCGACGCGTCGGCTGACCGCTTTCAGTTCCGCGAAATGCTCGCGCTTTGCGCGCAAAGCGGTGTTGCCGTCCTTCCGGGCTATACGCGTCTGATGATTGACGTCGCGAATCTGCGCACAATCGTGCGCGCAAGGCGCGTGCTTGACGCATACTCGCTTGTGCCGGAGCTTATTATTCCGGGCGGCAACGCGGACACCGCGTCCGTGTTATCTCTGCTTAACGCGCCGTCTGCCGCGGCGCAGATATTTTCCGCGCCGGAGCTTCAGCCGGCGGCCCTCCTCGCGGAATCGGCAATGTCCGGCGGCGGTCTTACCGCGTTTGAGCTTGCGCTCGGCGGCGCCGTATATTCCTATATAGAGCCGTATCGTTATGTTGCTTTCGGCGCTGCGGCTGTGATTTGGTATCTTATCGCGCTTGATTGGGAGCTTACGGCGTTGCGCGTTGCGCTTATCGGTCTGCGCGCCGGCGTTCCCGCGCATACATTGGAGGAGCGGACGAAACGATGAATAAGCTTGCCGTTATCGGCTCTATCGATACTGTTCTGGGCTTTCGCGCCCTCGGACTTGATACGTTTCCCGCATCCGACGCGGACGGCGCGCGCAGCGCTCTGCGCCACGTGACCTCGGGAGACGCGTCTTACGCGATTGTATATATCGAAGAAAAGCTCGGAGTTATGCTCGCTTCGGAGCTTGACCGTCACCGCAGCAACCTCACGCCCGCAATCGTGCTTATTCCCGGACGTGAGGGCGCGACCGGCGCGGGACTCGCACGGCTCCGTGAATCCGTGATTCGCGCCGTCGGCGCTGATATATTGCAGTGAAAAGGCTTCGCGCCGTTTGCGTTTTTTTGAAATGCTCGCCGCATACGCGACCGCGATGTTTTTGTTGTTCGTCGAACGCTGCGTCATTGAGATAATCCACGTTAGTCTCGGCTTTTACCCCGGCGTGCTCTTCTATGAGGTACGCCCATGGCAGTCTCTGCTTGTGACGGCCGCATTCGCGGCGCTTGCCTCAGCACGCCGGCGTTTTCATGTTCCAAATGATCACGCGGGTGTGCGGCGCGCGTATTTGTCGGATCGTTTTGGGCGCGATAGTATTCTCCATCGTCGCGTTCCTTTTATTTGCGATATTGCTTGACTCCGACGCCCGCAGCAATCCTTGCCCTCTCCCCGGTCAGCCGCGCGACCGCCGCCGAATGGATTCAATATTTTGTGCAGGAGTGCGCTCACCTTTTCTTCCACGCCGCCGCGAGTTTGTTCCTTATCATGCTTCCGGGAGACACTCCGCCCGGGCACGGGTAACTTAAACGATTAGAAATATGGCTGCACGGCCGTTAATATACGCGCCGAGCGCGCTTCGAATATCTGAAAGGATTGATTAAATGAGCGGAAAAATTGTCAAGGTCTCGGGACCTCTTGTCGTTGCCGACGGGCTTTCCGACGCAAGCATTTCCGACGTTGTGCGCGTCGGCTCTCAGGGACTTATCGGCGAGGTTTTGACCATGACCGGCGGCAGCGCCGCAATTCAGGTTTACGAGGAGACGAGCGGTCTGGGACCCGGGGCAGACGTTGTTACGACGGGAACCCCTTTGTCTGTCGAGCTTGGACCCGGTCTGCTTGAGAATATTTACGACGGAATTCAGCGCCCGCTGCTTGCTGTCCGCGCTTTATCCGGCTCGACAATCGCGCGCGGTATCGACGTTCCGGCGCTTGACCGCGAAAAGCGCTGGCGCTTCTTCCCCACTGCCATCGTCGGCGCCGCCGTCACCGGCGGGGATATTCTCGGCACTGTGGAGGAAACCGCCGCTGTGGCGCACAGAATTATGGTTCCGCCCGGCGTTTCCGGCATACTCACCTCTCTCGAGGGCGGCAACTATACCGTAGAGGACGTTATCGGCTCGGTCAAAACCGCCTCGGGCGAGGATATTCCGCTGCGGCTCATGCATAAATGGCCTGTGCGCGTCGGGCGTCCTTTCACGAAAAAATTTATGCCCGAAAAGCCGCTCTGCTCCGGTCAGCGCGTCATCGACACGCTCTTCCCTCTTGCCAAGGGCGGCACCGCCGCCGTCCCCGGTCCGTTCGGAAGCGGAAAAACGGTCGTTCAGCATCAGCTTGCCAAGTGGAGCGACGTTGATATCGTCGTATATATCGGCTGCGGAGAACGCGGCAACGAGATGACGGACGTTCTCATGGAATTCCCGGAGCTTCGCGACCCGAAAACGGGCGAGCCTCTCATGAAGCGCACGGTGCTTATCGCAAACACGTCCGACATGCCCGTCGCGGCGCGCGAAGCGTCGATTTACACGGGTATAACGATTGCGGAGTATTTCCGCGACATGGGCTATGACGTTGCCGTCATAGCGGACTCTACCTCCCGCTGGGCGGAGGCGCTTCGCGAAATGTCCGGCCGCCTTGAGGAAATGCCCGGGGAAGAAGGGTACCCCGCGTATCTCTCCAGCCGCCTGGCTCAGTTTTACGAGCGTGCGGGCAGCATTGAATGCCTGGGATCAGACGCGCGGCGCGGGAGCCTCACGGCGATCGGCGCGGTTTCCCCCCCCGGCGGCGACACGTCGGAGCCTGTCTCCCAGGCGACGATGCGTATCGTCAAGGTGTTCTGGGGGCTTGATTCGTCGCTGGCATACGCGCGTCACTTTCCGGCGATCAATTGGCTGTCGAGCTATTCGCTGTATCTTGACACGCTTAAGCCTTGGTACGACAAGGAATACGGCGCGGTCTTCATGCATGATCGCACGCGCGCCATGGCGATATTGCAGGAGGAATCGGCGCTGTCGGAGATCGTCAAGCTCGTCGGCGCGGACGCGCTGAGCGCTCCTGACCGCCTCACGCTTGAAACCGCAAAAATGATCCGCGAGGATTTCCTGCAGCAGAACGCGTTTGACGATCTGGACAGCTATTCCTCTTATGAAAAACAGGCGCACCTGCTCCGGCTTATTCTCTCCTATTCCGATATGTGCTCTGACGCGATTTCTGCCGGCGTCAGCGACGTTGACGCGCTGTTTGCAATCGAAGCTCGCGCGCAAATTGGGCGCGCAAAATCCTCCCTTCCGGACGAATTCAAGGAAGAATACGCGGAAATCATCCGCAATATGAAGTATCAAATCGATGATATTATCGCCGGAGGTGAACTGAAATGATCCGTGAATACCGTACAATTTCCGAAATCGTCAGCCCGCTTATGATCGTGCGCGGCGTGGACGGCGTAGCATATGACGAGATGGCGGAGATCGAGCTGCCGGGCGGGGGCATTCGCCGCTGCCGCGTGCTTGAAGTTGACGGCGCGAACGCCGTCGTGCAGCTGTTTGAGTCCGCTTCCGGAATTAATCTGTCACAGTCAAAGGTTCGCTTCCTTGGACATCCGCTGGAGCTGCCCGTTTCCTCAGGTATGCTCGGGCGCGTATTTAACGGCATGGGCCGTCCGATTGACGGCGGGCCGGAGCTTCTGGCTGAAGCGCGGCTTGACATCAACGGTCTGCCCATGAATCCCGCAGCGCGGGACTATCCGAACGAGTTCATCCAGACGGGAATCTCCGCGATTGACGGACTGAACACCCTTGTGCGCGGACAAAAGCTTCCGATTTTCTCCGGCTCCGGTCTGCCGCACGCGCAGCTTGCCGCGCAGATCGCGCGCCAGGCCAAGGTTCTCGGCGACGATTCGTCGAACTTCGCCGTGGTGTTCGCCGCGATCGGTATCACGTTTGAAGAGTCGGAGTATTTCGTCCGCGAATTCAACCGCACCGGCGCGATTGACAGAAGCGTAATCTTCTCAAATCTTGCGTCCGACCCCGCGGTGGAGCGTATCGCAACGCCGCGCATGGCGCTGTCCGCCGCCGAATATCTCGCGTTCGAAAAGGACATGCACGTTCTCGTCATTCTTACGGACATCACAAACTATGCGGAGGCGCTGCGCGAGGTTTCCGCTGCCCGCAAGGAGGTCCCCGGCCGCCGCGGCTATCCCGGATACCTGTACACTGACCTTGCCACGATGTATGAGCGCGCCGGGAGGCGCATCGGCAAAAGCGGCTCCATCACGATGATCCCTATTCTCACGATGCCGGAGGATGATAAAACCCACCCAATCCCCGACCTTACGGGTTACATCACAGAAGGGCAAATTATCCTATCGCGGGAGCTTCACAGACGCGGAATCGCCCCCCCGGTGGATGTTTTGCCGTCGCTCTCGCGCCTCAAGGATAAGGGCATCGGCGCCGGCAAGACGCGTGAGGATCATTCCGGTACGATGAATCAGCTCTTTGCCGCATATTCCTCCGGCAAGGAAGCGAAGGAGCTGATGACAATTCTCGGAGAATCGGCGCTCACGCCGATCGATCTGCTGCTCGCAAAATTCGCGGAGGAGTTTGAGCGGCGCTATGTATCGCAGGGCTTCGATGAGAACCGCTCCATCGTCCAGACGCTGGACATCGGCTGGCAGCTTCTGTCGATCCTGCCAAAATCAGAGCTGAAGCGCATTAAAACGGATTTGATCGAAAAATATCTGCCCGAGGATCGCAAATAATGGCACAAAAAACCATTACGCCCACCCGCATGGAGCTGACGCGCCTTAAAGCTCGTCTGAAAACCGCCGTGCGCGGTCACAAGCTCCTCAAGGATAAGCGCGACGAGCTTATGCGTCAGTTTTTAGAGGTTGTCCGCCGTACCCAGTCGCTGCGCTCCAAGGTTGACGCGGGACTTGATGGCGTCGGGCGCTCGCTCAGCCTGGCCTCCGCGGTGATGAGTACGGATCAGATGGAGCAGGCGCTGCTCTATCCGCGTCAGCGCGTTGAGCTTTCTGTCTCCACGCGCAACATCATGTCCGTGCGCGTACCGAAATTTGACTTCCGCACAAGCGGCGCGGCGCGCGGCGACATCTTCCCGTATGGCTTTGCACAGACCTCCGGCGAGCTGGACGACGCGATAATCGCGCTCTCCTCTGTGTTTTCAGATATGCTCTCGCTGGCGGAAGCCGAAAAAACCACGCAGCTTCTGGCGGATGAGATCGAGCGTACCCGCCGCCGCGTCAACGCGCTTGAATACGTCATGATCCCGGAAATGCAGACAAACATCAAATATATCACGATGAAGCTTGAGGAAAACGACCGCTCTACAAAGGTGCGGCTCATGAAAGTCAAGGACATGGTGCTTGAGCAGTCACACAATTATCAATAAATACGTACCCCTATCAATAAATACGTGCGCAACCGAAAACAGCGGCTTTTTTGAGCCGCTGTCCGTTTTTCTGAGACGTTTTTCCTACAATATATCACTCTCGCTTCGCTTTGCGCGATTCATAAGCTCGCGTATCGCTTCGCGCGGAGGTTTGCTCTCATATAAAACGCTGTATGCCGCCCGGCAGATCGGCATTTCGACGCTGAGCTTATCGGATAAATTCTTCGCGGCAAGCGCGGCGTAATATCCCTCCACAGTCGCGCCGACAGCCTTCATCGCAGACTGCGTATCCATGCCCTGCCCAATGAACACGCCCGCGCGGCGGTTTCGAGAGTGCCGCGAGGTACAGGTGACGATCAGATCGCCAAGCCCCGCAAGTCCCGCTATTGTCTCCTTGCGTCCGCCCATTGCCACTGCGAGGCGGGCGATTTCCTCCAGCCCGCGCGTTGCCAGCATGGCAATAGTATTGTCGCCAAAGCCCAAGCCATCGCACGTGCCTGCGCACAAGGCGATAACATTTTTCAGCGCCGCGCCAAGCTCGACACCGATAACGTCACTGCTTGTGTACACGCGGAAATTCTCGTTCATAAATGCGTCCTGCACAAGAAGCGCGGCGTTTTCGTCACGCGACGCCGCGACACACCCCGTCGGAATCCGGCGCGCAACCTCCTCCGCGTGAGAGGGGCCGGACAGCGTAACAATCCGGCGTTCCTCACCGAAAATCTCGCTCAAAACCTGGGAAAACAGCTTCAAATCCCGCTCGTCGATACCCTTTGAGACGCAGACGACGACAGTTCCCGGCGCAAGAAAGGCGCTCATCTCCCGCGCCGTCTCTCGCACGGCGTGGCTCGGCGTGGCGATAACCGCAAGGCGCGCGCCGTGACACGCGTCCGCAATGTCAGACGTTATCGCAACGCTCTGCGGCAGGATTATCCCGCCGAGCAGCGGTGTCGCGCGCGTTTCGGACAGCGCGCACGCCTCTTCCGGGAATTTTGACCAGAGCGTAACCCGGTGCCCGTTATCCGACAGTAAAAGCGAGATTGCCGTACCCCAGCCGCCGCTTCCGAATATAGATATGTTCATTCGATTAGATTCCTCCGCAAGTAGAGTTTTGCATAAATTTCCGGCGCATGTGGCGCGCGTATTGCCGCTCAGGCGCAGCTCATTGCGTTACGCAGATATTATTTGCGCTTTCCAAAGCTCAGCTTATTCTCTGCCCCCGCAATCAGGCGCTTTATATTCGCTCCGTGCCGCAGCACAACGATGAGCGCGCCGACCGACATAACCGCAACATCCCGCCCGCGCCCGGCGCGAAATACGGCCATGCTGACCGGTACGGAAATCGAGCCAACAATCGCCCCGAGCGACACATACCGCGTGACCGCGACAATCGTCCCGAATATCAGCCAGGCACACAGACCGACGCGCCAGTCAAGTATCCAGATTATCGCGCCGATTGCCATGACGCCCTTTCCTCCGCGGAAATGATAGAACACCGGATAGCAGTGTCCGAGGATAACGAACACACCCGCAAGGCTTGCCCCGTACACCCAGCCGGCGCCGCCGCGCGTGAGAAATCCGCCGAAAAACACCGGCAGAACGGTTTTCGCAACGTCGATCAGAACGACGAGCGTGACGCCCGCCTTGCCGAAAACGCGGTAAAAGTTTGTAAGCCCCGGATTCCCGCTCCCAAATTTGCGTATATCGCGCTTATAAAAACGCGTTGACGCGGTGATCGCGCCGTTCACGCCGCCGACGACATAGGCGGTCACGGCTATAATTACAGAAACTATAAACAGTCGCAAAATTACACCTCTTCGCTGGATTAGTGAAATACGGTAATACGGTATTATACGCGCGCACCCGCGCGCATGACTGCGCTATTCCTCGCCGCGCCGACGGACAATGAATTTCACAGGCGTTCCCTCAAGCCCGAACGCAGCGCGTATGCGGTTCTCAAGATAGCGCTGGTATGAAAAATGGAAAAGCTCATGATCGTTGCAGAACGCCACAAACGTCGGCGGGCGAACCCCGATCTGCGTCATATAATAGATTTTGAGGCGCCTCCCCTTGTCCGTCGGCGGCTGGACGCGCGCCACGGCGTCCGCGAGGACGGAATTAAGCATTCCCGTTGTGACGCGCAAGGACGACTGCGCGCTCACGTACTGTATCAGCTCAAAAAGGCGCTCTACCCGCTGTCCGGTCTTTGCGGAGATAAACAGAATCGGCGCGTATGTCATGTATGCAAGCTCGCGGTACACCGTCTGCCGGAAGCGTTCCATTGTCTTGTCATCTTTCACAATGATATCCCATTTGTTTATGACAACTATGCTCGCCTTGCCGGCTTCATGCGCAAGGCCCGCGATCTTTGTGTCCTGCTCCGTCACACCCTGCTGAGCGTCGATCATGATGAGGCACACATCGCTGCGCTCAATGCTCATCTGCGCGCGCATAACGGAAAATTTTTCGATTCGATCGTCAATCCGGGCTTTGCGCCGTATCCCCGCAGTGTCGATAAAGCGGTATTTCCCGGTGTCGTTTTCAAATTCAGCGTCAATCGCATCCCGCGTTGTTCCCGCAACGTCGCTTACAATGACACGCTTTTCGCCGAGAATATTGTTGAGCAATGATGACTTCCCGGCGTTCGGCTTGCCGATTATCGCGACGGAAACGCTGTCGTTCTCCTCGTTTTCGGCAATTTCCTTTGGAAAATGCGCCAAACACGCGTCGAGCAGATCCCCCGTGCCATGACCATGCTCCGCCGAAACCGCGATCGGGTCGCCGAGTCCAAGCGAATAGAACTCGTAAATGTCGGGGTTCACCCTGCCGACAGAGTCCATTTTGTTCACCGCAAGAACGACGGGCTTAGCTGAGCGCAACAGCAGCGCGGCAATTTGCTCGTCTGCCGCGGTGACGCCCGTCGAAATATCGCACACCAGCGCGATAACGTCCGCCATGTCGATCGCAAGCAGCGCCTGCTCCCGCATGAACAGCAGTATCTCGCTGTCGGCAGCCGGCTCAATCCCGCCGGTGTCAACAATGTCAAAGATACGCCCTCGCCAGTCCGCGCTGCCGTAAATCCGGTCGCGCGTGACACCCGGCGTGTCCTCGACAATTGACAGGCGCTTGCCGATTATTTTATTGAACAGCTTGGACTTTCCGACGTTCGGCCGTCCGACAATCGCGATTAAGGGTTTTGGCATGATTACCTCGTTTATCAATATTCGGGCGCTATTTGCCCAGCATTGCCCGCAGCAAATCGGCGCCGTCCTGCTCCACAATGCGCACTTTCCCAAAGCGCGCCTCAATGTCCGACAGGCGCATGTCGTCAAGGAACACCTTCTCTCCATGGCGAAGCATATTTCTTGGCAAAAGCAGCCGTCCGCGCGGCTCATCCCGCTCAAGCTCACGCATAATATCCCCGCCGGTGACAAGACCCGCAACGGTGACGCTCTCACCGAAAAACGCGTTTTTTACAGGGCGCACCGTTCCGTTTATTGTACACCATTTTTGGCGCAATGTACAGAGTAATTTCTGCAAAAACGGCGCGGCGTCCTCCCCCGTTATCAGCGTGAATTCCTCGCCGGAAGCCGGGCGTTCATGTTCAAGCTCGTCTGTAAATTCCGTGATCAAAAGCCGCATCATGCCAACGCCGTTTTCGAGCTGGACATATCCCTCATATTCCTCGTCCTCCGGCAAGCTGCGCCCCGCCTTGATATAAAACTCATCCGCGCAGAAAAAAACGCGTGAGCCGCAGGCTTTCAGGCATTTTTGAGCGTAAGCCTCCACCGCTCCGATGACTTCTCCCGCACGCGCTTTGTCATACGGCGTCAGCGGATACAGCCCGCTCCGGTGACGCGTCAAGCCGACCGGAACAATCGAAACGCTGTTCACCCCCGGGTACAAGCGCGCAAGGCGGGTCATGGAAAACTCAAGCTCCGCCCCGTCGTTTATCCCCGGGCAGCAAACAATCTGACAGTTCAGCGTGATCCCGGCTTTCGCAAGGCGCTCTATCGCGTCAACACCGTCAGCTCCGCGCGCCGACCCGAGCATAAATGACCGCAGCTCCGGTCTCATGGAGTGTACCGACACGTTCAACGGAGAAATCCGCAGGTCTATAATCCGCG
>JAITGW010000149.1 GCA_031280325.1 Oscillospiraceae bacterium | reverse complement strand
CTCGGAAATCGCGGCGCGAAGCTCCGCGCCGGAATATTTTTCAAGCAGCCTTTTTAATATGATGAAGCGGACGCGCTCGCGGATGCCGATTTCCTTGGGATCAAAATCCACAAAGCCGTCAAGCCGCGTCATGCCGTTGGAGAAAACCTTAACGTTCTTCCCCTCGGAATTCACGACGGCGGCGGTCACGCCCCTGTTGTCAAGCTCGATTGCGCGCGCGCGGGTAAGAACCTCTCCCGCCTCCGCGATAATTTCTCCCGTGAGCGGGTCGGCAACGGGCTCTGCCAGCTCCGCGCCCGCAAGCCGCACCCAAATCGCGAGCTTTTTGTTGAACTTATACCGCCCCACGGTGGAAATATCGTATCTGCGCGGATCAAAGAAGAGATTATTCATAAGCGTCTCCGCAGAGTCCACCGTCGGGGGATCTCCCGGACGCAGACGCTTGTACATCTCAATAAGCGCGTCCTCACGCGTGACGCAGGCATCCTTGTCGAGCGTCGCGACGATACGCTCGTCCTCGCCGAACACAGCCTTGATCTGCTCTGTCCGGGTGACGCCGCCCTCCGCCCCCGGCGCGCTCAGCCATGTATACGGTTTGCCCGCGTCCGGCTGTCCGACAGAGCGGATAAGCCAGGTGATCGGCAGCTTGCGGTTCTTATCGACGCGGACATAAAACCCGTCGGACGAATCCGTCTCATACTCCAGCCACGCGCCGCGATAAGGGATAAGTGTCGCGTCGTAAACCGCGCCGGCAGTTTTCGGGTCAATCTTCCGCCCGAAATACGCCGACGGCGAGCGGATAATCTGCGACACGACGACGCGCTCCGCCCCGTTGATGATGAACGTGCCCGCCTCGGTCATTATGGGGAAATCCCCCATAAAAATCTCCTGCTCCTTGATTTCCTCCGTCTCGCGGTTGCGCAAGCGGACGCTGACCTTTATCGGCGCCGCATATGTGACGTCCCGTGCCTTGCATTCCTCAACGGAATACTTTGGATTTTCGTCCATGCTGTAGTCGAGAAACGTCAGCTCAAGATTCCCCGTATGGTCGGTAATCGCCGCCATGTCGCGGAAAACCTCCCGCAATCCCGTGGTCAGAAACCATCTGTAGGAATCTTTCTGAACCTCTAAAAGGTTCGGCATCTCGCGGATTTCTTCCGTCTTGGCGAAGCTTTTGCGAAGAGTTTTTCCGTATGCCACGTCTTTCGGCACGAGCGTCACTCCTTATGTTTATTTTATAATGTATAACACACTCGCCGATCGCGACACTCCGGGGCGCGTTGTCAGAATTTCTCCGGAGCTGTTGACGGCTTGCGCATCATGTGCTAGAATAATAATAAATTGATATGGTGGGTTGGTTTCCTCTTTTTGAGAGAATAAGCGCTTAATTGTATCGCATCCCCAAGCGATTGTCAAGCAAAATTTTGCCTTGTGCGGCGGATTTTGCTTTTTATTTATATCCCGCGGCGCTTATTTGACGTCGGCGCGCGGAGCAGCCGCGCGCCGGAGCAGCCGCAAAAGCGCATCTCCGGGAGCGCCTCCGCCGCTTCAGGCGTCAGTCCTTGGGAAAACGCAGCGCGCGGCGTTAAATCCTTACAAGCACCCAAAATTTTGAATTCGACCTGCTTTCTGCAAAAAAAACGCGAAATTTTAACAAAAATTTAAGTATCTTTTTCAACCGAAAGATGTTATACTTGCTAAGATATGAAGCTGAGAGGACGCGAAAAGGGTAAACGGAGGGGCGGCGCCGTTGCCGTCACCGCGGTTGTTGCCGCGGTTTTGGTTGTTTTGTCCGTCGCCGCATGGGTTTTCGGCGGAGAGATTTCGCCGACCGGCGCGCGGCGCGCCTTTCTTGCCATAATCGGCCGCGACGAGCGCGAATTCGCGCTGCCAGGCGGATATGACGAGGCGTTCGCCCCGCTTGAGTCCGGCTTCGTTTCCGCCGGAAGCATGGGAATCGCAACGCACGATTCTTTCGGAAACGAAAAAACGCGGGAGCTGATCTCGTTGCGAGCCCCCGCCGCAAGAGCAGACGGCAGCGTCGCGCTTGTCTACAGTGTCGGCGGCAAGCAGCTTTTCTGCGTGGAAAAAAGCGGCGTGACAGCCCGGCTTGAGACCTCCGGAGAAATCGTCTCCGCGAGTATCGGCGGCGGCGTTATCGCTGTGGCGCAGCTGCAAAGCGGGGATCACCGCGGCGTCATCCGATGTTACCGCAGATCCGGAGGGGAGCTGGCGCTCATATACGAGTGGTACTCGGGAGGCTATTATACCCTCGCGGCTGACGTATCGGACGACGGGAAAAACCTTGCCGTTCTGGAAATGGGCGCGGATGGCGGACGGATAGTTCTTCTGCGGCTCGACTCGACCGAGCCTATCGGTGAAGTGAGGACGGACGGAGAGATGGTTTTGGAGCTTGACTATATCCGCGATGGAACGCTTATATACAGGACGCGCGCCGCGGTATACGCGCTCGGACGGGATATGTCCCGCCGCGAGATATACGCGCTCGGCGGGGATACGCTCCGCGCATTTACGTCCGACGGCGCAGACTGCATCATACTGTACGTCGAATCGGGCAACGACTGCGCGCTCGTCCGCGTAACGCCTCGCGGGCAGAGCGAGAGGATACCGCTTCCCTATGCGCAGTTTGTTTCACTGCGCGCCTCGAACGGCGGGATCGTTTTACTTCGGCTTGATGGGGCGCGCCTGTTCGGCTCGAACCTTCGGGAGCTTGATATGTACGGGGACGCCGAGGTATACGCCGACGCGTGGTGCGCCGGCGGGAACCGGGTCATCGCCGCGGGACCGCGCGGCGGCCGAAGATACGGAATTTAGGATCCGCGACGCGGATTTGAATTTTGAGTAAGGGAGGATGCGCGTTTGCCGGGATTGATTATCGACGCCGTGCTTATATTTATTCTTGCGCTTTGCATATACCGGGGCTGGCGCAACGGACTTATACGTGGGGTGTGCGGGCTTTTGGCGCTGCTGCTCTCGATTGTTATCGCAAACACCGCGGCAAGCGCGTATTCGCACACGTTTGACGATATGTTAAAGCCCTTTGTCGGCGGAATTGTCGAAAGTACGATGCAAAACGTCCTGCACCCGAGCGGATCTGACGACTCCGGTACGGATCCGTCCGCCTCCGGTGATGAGATTCCGCCCAGCGGTACATACGCCGTTACCGCGGGCGTTTTAGGGAAGCTTGGCATTGTGACAAGCGCTGCCGAGCGCCTTGCCGGAGAAATATCGGACGAAACGGATTCCGTCGGCTACGTGCTTTCTGCTGTAATAACCGACAAGCTCTGCGGTATAATCGCGTATATACTGGTGTTTGCCGTGGCGTTTATCCTCTGCGCAATCGTCTTTGCCGTGTTGGGCAATCTCATTAATCTCGTTTTCGCAATCCCTGGGCTGAAGCTTGCTGACAGCGTCGCCGGATGTGTGTTCGGGCTTGGGCGCGGGCTTATTGTGATCTTTTTCATCGCGCTGCTGCTGCGCTATCTCGGATTCCTCACGGCCGGAACGGTTGAAAAGACAAGACTGCTGGAATATATTATACAGAACAATCCCATCGCGAACGCTCTTGGCATATAATAACCCGCTCGGCCGCGGCGTCGCGTGTCTCAGACGGCGCAGAAGTATCTGCCGCAGCGATATCACGGCTGCCTGCATCACAGCCGCCTAATTCATAAGGAGTAAATCAATGATCCCAAACCTTCTGTCAGCTTTCCGCATCTGCCTTGTCCCGGTGTTCTACGCGGCGTATTTTCTCGATTCTCACGCCGTTAAGGTATACGCGCTCGCGGTTTACGCGCTCGCGTCTTTCACGGACTTTCTCGACGGGTATATCGCGCGGAAATTCAAGCTGACGAGTAACCTAGGCAAAATTCTTGACCCGCTTGGCGACAAGCTTATGATGGTCTCCGTGCTTACGTGCATCACAATCGACGGCGTCATTCCGCTGTGGGCGCTGATCACAGCCGGAATTAAAGAAGCGCTTATGGGTATCGGCGGTCTTGTGATTCACCGAAAAGTGAAATCGGACATTCCGCCGTCAAACATCCTCGGAAAGACGAGTACAGTCGTGTTTTTCCTCGTGTGCGCGACGCTTATGCTCTTTCCCGCTATCCCGGGCAGCACGGCGGCACTCATGATCGGCGTTGCGATCGCGCTTATGCTCATGGCGCTCGGGAGCTATATATTGACATTTACAGCGGTCATCAAACGCCGCTCAAACGCCGGCTGAGTAAAGCCAACATAGGAGGTAAAACGCGAATGCGTCCGACAATTTGCACCAAATGCGGCAAGAATGTGGCGATCATATTTCTTCGCAAAAACGTAAACGGGGTAATAAGCGATGAGGGTCTGTGCCTCAAGTGCGCCCGGGACATGAATATCAAGCCCATCGAGGATACGATACGCGGCATGGGTCTTTCCGATGAGGATATGGACACCCTGTCGGAGGAGATGACCGAAATGCTCGGAAACATGCCCTCTCCGGACGAAATGCCCCCCGACGAGGACGAGGGCAAAACGGCGACGTTTCCGTTCCTCAACCGGCTCTTTTCTCCTCCGCCGGAAAATATGCCGCAAAATAACGGCGGCGGTATTCCGACTCCGCGCGGCGAATTTATTCCGCAGCCCTGGCGCGACGGACGCGGAGGCGACGGCAGAGGTGAATCTGGCGGCAAAAAGCGTCGCTATCTCGATAATTACAGCCTGTCGCTAACGGCGCGCGCGCGCGAAGGGAAGCTCGACCGCATGATCGGGCGCGAGAGCGAGCTTGAGCGTGTCGTGCAGATCCTCAACCGCCGCCAAAAGAACAATCCCTGCCTCATCGGAGAGCCTGGCGTCGGTAAAACGGCAATTGCGGAGGGGCTTGCCTCCCTTATCGCCGCCGGCAACGTTCCGTTCAAGCTTCGCAGCAAGGAAGTCCACATGCTCGACCTTACGGCGCTCGTCGCGGGAACGCAGTTTCGCGGTCAGTTTGAGTCGCGCATGAAGGGACTTATCGAAGAGGTTAAAGAAGCCGGGAACGTCATTCTCGTCATTGACGAGGTGCACAATCTCGTCGGCGCTGGCGACGCCGAGGGCAGTATGAGCGCCGCGAATATCCTCAAGCCGGCGCTGTC
>JAITGW010000145.1 GCA_031280325.1 Oscillospiraceae bacterium | reverse complement strand
ATCAATGCCCGCCGCGGTCAGATCAACGGAATGGAGACGCGCATGGGCGCGACGGAGATCAAATCCTCCGTGCCGCTGTCCTCCATGTTCGGATACGCGACGACGCTCCGCTCCCGCACGCAGGGGCGCGGAAACTACTCGATGGAGCCGTCGCACTATGTCGAGCTTCCGAAGAGCCTCCAGCAGGAGATCGTCGAGGGACGCAGGTAAAGTTTTTCTTGCAATCTCTGCGATGATATGCTAAAATATTCGCAAAATTTAATGATAAATCATAACAACAGGAGGAATAACTCTAATGGCTAAAGCAAAATTTGAGCGCACTAAGCCGCACGTCAACATCGGCACGATCGGCCACGTTGACCACGGCAAAACCACACTTACCGCCGCGATCACAAAATACCTTTCGTTTACGGGCAAAGCCAAGTTCGAGGCGTATGACATGATCGACAAGGCTCCGGAGGAGCGCGAGCGCGGTATCACGATCAACACCGCCCACGTCGAGTATGAGACGGACGCCCGCCACTATGCCCATGTTGACTGCCCGGGACACGCCGACTATATCAAGAACATGATCACGGGCGCCGCGCAGATGGACGGAGCGATCCTCGTTATCGCGGCATCTGACGGACCGATGGCGCAGACGCGCGAGCACATCCTGCTCGCCCACCAGGTTAACGTTCCGGCGATCGTCGTATTCCTCAACAAGGTTGACCAGGTTGACGACGAGGAGCTGCTTGAGCTTGTCGAGATGGAGGTTCGTGAGCTTCTGTCCAAGTACGAGTATCCGGGCGACGATCTGCCGATCATCAAGGGCAGCGGACTGAAAGCGCTGGAGTCCGCATCCACCGATCCGGACGCGCCGGAGTATGCCTGCATCAAGGAACTTATGGATGCCGTTGACAGCTATATTCCCACGCCGGAGCGCAAGAGCGATCTGCCGTTCCTTATGCCCGTTGAGGACGTGTTCACGATTACCGGCCGCGGCACCGTCGCCACAGGGCGCGTTGAGCGCGGAAAGATCAACATGAACGACAAGGTTCAGATCGTCGGACTTATGGACGAGCCGAAGGAAACCACCGTCACCGGTATCGAAATGTTCCGCAAACTGCTTGATTATGCCGAGGCGGGCGACAACATCGGAACGCTGCTGCGCGGCGTCGCCAAGACGGATATTGAACGCGGACAGGTTCTGGCTAAGCCCGGTTCCATCAAGCCCCACACAAAATTTAAGGGTCAGGTTTACGTTCTGTCCAAGGACGAAGGCGGTCGTCACACGCCGTTCTTCAACAACTACCGCCCGCAGTTCTATTTCCGCACGACGGACGTTACGGGGATCATCAAGCTGCCGGAAGGCACCGAGATGTGTATGCCCGGCGACAACATCGACATGGATGTTGAACTCATCACCCCGATTGCCATCGAGACGGGACTGCGCTTCGCCATCCGGGAAGGCGGCCGCACGGTCGGCTCCGGCGTCGTTATCGCGGTAAACGAATAAAACGAATAATATGCCGAAAAAGAAACGTCCCCGAAACTTCGGGGACGTTTTCATATGTGAAATTTATGCTGAAGGGGTCACGGCATGGGAAGCTATAACGCATACCTTTTCGACTTTGACTACACGCTCGCGGACGCGACAGAGGGCATTGTCGCCGCGGTAAATTACGCGCTCTTCTCTCTCGGCTTTCCGGCACAGGAACGCGAAACACTGCGCCGCATGGTTAGTATTGACCTGGCGGAGACCTTCCGGCGGATTACAGGTTCTGACGATGAGGAGCTGATAGCTGCGCTTCAGGCGCGGCATATAGAGGAGGCAAGCCGCAGTATGGCGGCGCACGCCGCGCTCCTGCCCGGGGCAGAGGAAGCGCTGCGGACGCTGAGCGCGCGCGGGGCAAAGCTTGCGGTTGTGACAAACAGGCGCCGCCGCCTGCTTAAAGAAATGCTTGAAGCCTTTGAAATTGCGGAATTTTTTGACTATATCGTCGCAATTGAGGACGTTTTGGAGCCCAAGCCCGCGCCGGAGGGAATCCTGGCTGCGATCTCCGCGCTGGGCTCGGCGCGGGAGGACGCGCTGTACGCCGGCGACACGCTAATCGACGCGGAGAGCGCGGCGCGCGCCGGCGTGGATTTTGCTGCGGTTATGACAGGGACGACGGGCGCAAAGGAGTTTGAAGGATTTCCGTATGTGAAGCTCTGCGCGCAAATTGCTGAGATTACGGCGCTGTAGCAGACGCGCAAAATCGCGCTTGCGCACTCCGTCGAAATGTAGTACAATAACAAAAACGACTCACGGAGGCGGCGGCGATGAAGCTTGGCGCAAATATAGAGCCATATTGCGAATATTGCCGCCACGCCGAAGATCTCGGAAACGGCGAGATGATTTGCATCAAGCGCGGCATTGTGCGCCGGGGATATCGTTGCAACAAATTTAAGTATGACATGACAAAGCGGCTGCCGGAATCGCGCGGAGCCGCAGTTCTGCCAAGGTTTACCGAGAGTGATTTCACGCTGGAATAGGCTTAACCCGCAAATATTATGACGTTATATTTTCGAGCAGAGCATCCGCGCGACCGGGCGGATGCTCTGCGGTTGCTTTTTAAGGCGTTTGAGACATTTTGCCTT
>JAITGW010000096.1 GCA_031280325.1 Oscillospiraceae bacterium | reverse complement strand
TGTTTGTGCAATTTTTGACGGCGGCATTATTTTCGCTGATCGCCTTTTTCAGCTTTGACGGGAGCTTTGCCGCGTTCAAAAGCGCTTCGGGAACGCTGTCGCTGCTGTATCTCGGGCTGCTGTCCACGTGCCTTTGCTATCTCATGCAGACGGCGGCGCAGCGGTACGTCGCCTCCGGTCCGGCAGCCCTTATTCTGTCGATGGAGGCATTTTTCGGCGCGGTGCTGTCGATTATGCTCGGCTATGACCCCGCAAGTCCTCGTCTGATTTTCGGAGGGGCGCTCATCCTTATCTCCGTAACCCTGCCGGAGCTTGTCGTTATACTCCGCAAGCCTCAAAAGACAAAAACAACCGAACCTCAGGAGGAATGAGCATGGAATTCACTGTTGCTGCAAATGAAATTTATTATGAGAAGGACGGCGTAAAGCTGGCTTGGGTGATTTTTCCGTCCGCGGGCGGCGGCATTGTGGACATCACAACCACTGTCGTTGACGGCAGCCTTCAGGGTCATGGCGTCGCGGGACGCCTTATGGAAGCCGCCGCGGGGGAGCTTCGTAAAACGAACCGCCGAGCGAAGCTCACGTGCGCTTACGCCGTAAAATGGTTCGAAAAACACGCGGAGTATGCCGACGTATTGACTTAAAGACGCGCGAAATTCACCGATAAAGGAGAATTATTATGCAAACCTTCCGTCCGGAATTTGCCCAGCCGGCGCCCGTGATATTCGGCTGCGGCGCAATCAGCGTTCTCGGTGAGCGCGTGCGGGGCTTCAACTGCAAAAAGGTAATGGTCATCTTCGACAAGGGCGTCGAGGATCTCGGCGTCGCGAAAAAGGTTACGGACGCGCTTGACGCGCAGGGTGTTGACTACATCACCTACAACGGCGTGGTGCCTGATCCGCCTGTGTCCGTTGTAAATGAGGCGGGGAAGCTCGCGCTGGAGCACGGCGTAGACTGCCTTGTCGGCGTCGGAGGCGGATCGAGCATGGATACCGCAAAGGCTGTTGCGATCTATCTCTATGACCCTGTGCCGGTGGAGAAATACATAACCCAGATTCCGCCGGTTGTGCCGACAACAACGCCTGTTATTCTCGTCGCGACTACTGCCGGGACAGGCAGCGAGTGTACGCGCGTCGCGATAATTTCCCGCCCGGAGCTGAACGTTAAATGGAGCGCGTTTGTAAATACGTCGCTTGCGATAGTCGATCCGGAGCTTACCGTCACGCTTCCCAAGGCAGAAACCGCGAATACGGGGCTTGACGCGTTTTCTCATGCGGCGGAAGCGATGACTACGATTTTCTGGAATTATCATTCGAATCTCTACGGCGAGGCTGCGATCCGCAAAATTTGCAAAAACCTTGTTTGCGCCTGGAATGAGCCTGAAAATATCGAGGCTCGGAGCGAAATGGCGCTTGCGGCCAATTGGGCGGGTCTTGCGTTCAACAATCCGATTACCCATGTCGGACACGCGTCTGCGGACGCGTTTTCGTGCCACTTTCACACGACGCACGGTCACGGCTGCGCCCTTGCGCTGCCCGAAGCGATGGCGTTTGTCGCGCCCGCCATGCCGGAGCGTATGCGAACTATCGCGGAAGCGATGGGAATTTCTGTAACGGGCAGTGAATCAGGCGAAAAACTCGGCGCGATGGTTGCGGACGGTATACGCGAGCTTATGCACAGGGTAAAAATCCAGCCGCTGCGCGAATTGGGTTATACGCGCGATAAGGTCATAGCCCTCGCGGGCGACGTTGTGGAAAATCATCTCTCAACCTATTGTCCGGTGGAGGTCACGCGCGCCCGCGCGGAGTATATCCTCGGACGCATTTATGACACGTATTAATCCTTTTTCGCGCGGTTCGCGGCCGGACGCCGGCTTTGGCGTACTCAAGCGTAACTGCGCCGGCATGACGAAGGAGAAATCATGATTCTTTCCGACGAAATACTCTCCGCATCTGAGCGCAGCGCGCTGAGGCTGCGCGCGCTGTTCCATGATCATGGCTATCGCCGCTTTCCGATGAGCCATTTCGAGCCGTATGACCTGTACGCCGCGAACCGTGCGTTTTTGGCGTCGGACGATATAATCAGCTTCACAGGCTCCGCGGGGAAGCTTCTTGCCCTGCGCCCTGACGTGACGCTCTCCGTCGTGAAGAGCATGAAATCCGCGCAGACAGGGCTTGAACGTGTGTATTATCACGAAAATGTCTACCGTCGAAGCGGTCTCGGACGCGAATTTCGCGAATCTGCCCAGGTCGGAGCCGAATGTTATGGCGAGCTTTCGGACGATGTGATGGGCGAAGTTACGACGCTCGCCGTGCTCAGTCTGAAAACGCTTGAGGCAAAAACCTGCCTTGACGTTTCACACATGGGGTTTATCGCCGCGATTATGGACGAGCTTTTGCTGCCCTCCGGCGTCCGCGGGGAGTTTTTTGCACGCCTGTCCGAAAAAAACGCGCCGGGACTTTCATGTCTTGCGGATAAATATTCAATTTCAACCGCCGGAGCCGATTTGCTCTCGCGGCTTGCGGCGCTTTACGGCACGCTTCCGCAGATTTCCGAGGAGTTGAACCGTCTCGTCGTAAATGATGCCGCCGAGGCTGCCGCGCAGGAGCTTCGGGCCCTTGTTTC
>JAITGW010000189.1 GCA_031280325.1 Oscillospiraceae bacterium | reverse complement strand
TAACATGAATGAACAAATCATCGCAGCGGCAGAAGAAATTCTGGCGAATCGAACGGTCTTCGACCACGGTTGCGGAGAATGCGGCGTTTTGGCGCAAATAGATGACGATGGCAGCGCCCGAGGGAGTCTGTAAGAAAATAACTCGTATATAAGATACAAGGAAGGAATGACTTATGGCAATCACATTTACAGGCGTTAACATCAACGCGAAAGACCCGGTAAAATCCTATGAATTTTACAAAGGGCTGGGTATGCGGGTCAAAACCGAAGCCGCTCCCGACGACGAGTGGTATGGCGCATCGTTCGACCTCGGCGGCGGCACCCTTTGGATCTGGCGCGACCATGACGGTGTGTCTGCCAGCGAAAAGCCGCCCATCATCATTGTGCTGACCTCCGGCGATATGGACAGCGATTACGCCGCTCTGAAAGCGGCGGACTACGCCGTGACCGCGCCGGAAACAATGTTTTACGGCGGAAGAGAAATGCATCTGACCGACCCGGACGGGAACCAGCTTCTGGTCTTGAATTAGCCGAAAACGCAAAAATCGCGAGCGCGACTCATACCAAGGAAGCGTTTCTGACCTTTCCGGCAAAAGACGAAAACATAGCTTTAGGGCAGAGAGCCATAGGCTCTCTGCCCTTTTTTCATTTAGCTGCAAATCAAATCTGCATGACCCGGGCAATCCGCGGATGCTTCGTTGCGCGTCTAGAGCATCGCGGGTTCTCTGTCCGCCGACCTCATCTCCGCGCCGCGGCGCGTCTCGAAGGCTATTGCGCCGTCCAGCGCCGTAACAGTTACGGTGTCGCCGGGCTTTATCGTTCCGTCAAGCAGGCGTTCCGCCGCCAAATCCTCAACCGCGCTCTGTATCGCGCGGCGCAGCGGCCGCGCGCCGTAAACGGGGTCAAAGCCTTTCTCCGCAAGCGCGTCAACCGCTCCGTCAGAGAAATTCATCTCAATTCCCATGTCACGCACGCGGGCGCGCACAGTTTCAAGCATTCCAAGGCTGATTTTACGTATATCTTCCTTGCCGAGCTGGTGGAATACGATCGTCTCGTCCACACGATTGAGAAACTCCGGGCGGAATACTTCTCTAAGCTCGCTCATCACCGCTCCGCGGATTTCGGCGACACTGCGCGTCTCGCTTGCAGTCGCTCCGGAGAAGCCCAAAGTGCGGCGTTTTTCCGTGATGTTTTTCGCGCCGACGTTGCTTGTCATGACGACAACGGTGTTCTTAAAGTCCACGCGCCGCCCCTGCGAATCGGTGAGCCGTCCGTCCTCCATTACTTGCAGCAGTATATTGAACACATCGGGGTGCGCTTTCTCAATCTCGTCCAGCAGCACCACGGAATATGGCTTGCGCCGCACCTTTTCGGTGAGCTGTCCGCCATCGTCATATCCGACATACCCCGGCGGCGAGCCGATGAGCTTTGACACAGTGTGTTTTTCCATATACTCCGACATGTCAATGCGCAGCATTGCATTCTCATCTCCGAACATCGCTTCGGCAAGCGCCTTGCAAAGCTCTGTTTTTCCGACTCCGGTCGGTCCCAGGAAGAGGAATGAGCCAATAGGACGCTTCGGATCCTTCAGTCCGACGCGCCCGCGGCGGATCGCGCGGGAGACCGCGGAGACTGCCTCCTCCTGACCCACGACGCGTCGGTGCAGAACCTCTTCCATTTTCAAAAGGCGCGCGCCCTCGTCCTCGGTTATGCTCGTCACCGGAACGCCCGTCCAGCCGGAAACAACTGCGGCAATATCCTCCTGCGTAACGCGGCGCACGTCATCAATACGCCTCCCTTCCCAGGCCGCGCGCTCTCGCTCGATCTGCGCCGCAAGCTCACGCTCACGGTCGCGTATTCCGGCGGCTTTTTCAAAATCCTGCTCGGCAATCGCCGCTTCTTTTTCTCCGGAGAGTTTTTCCCGGCGCGATTCCAGCTCGCGCAGGGCGCTCGGCGTTTTCAGTTCCTCCATCCGCACGCGGGACGCGGCTTCGTCGATTAAATCAATCGCCTTGTCCGGCAAAAATCTGTCGCTGATGTATCTAATCGACATCGTCACGGCGGCGTCGATTGCCTCATCCGTGATTTTCAGCTTGTGGTGCGCCTCATACTTGTCCCGAAGTCCAAGAAGGATCTGTATTGACTCCTCCCGGCTCGGCTCATTCACGGTCACGGGCTGGAATCTGCGCTCAAGCGCGGCGTCCTTTTCGACATGCTTGCGGTATTCGTTGAGCGTCGTCGCGCCTATGACGCTCATTTCACCTCTGCCAAGCGCGGGCTTTATGATGTTCGCAGCGTCCGTCGCGCCTTCGGCGGCGCCCGCGCCGATTATCGTATGCAACTCGTCAATGAATAAAATAATGTTCTTTGAGGCAATCACCTCGTCGATCGCCGCTTTAATGCGCTCCTCAAAATCGCCGCGATATTTCGTTCCCGCAACCATTCCAGTCAGATCGAGCGCCACTACGCGCTTTTCGGCAAGCGTCTCCGGCACGTCTCCGGCAACGATTTTCTGCGCCAGTCCCTCCGCAACCGCCGTTTTTCCGACTCCAGGCTCACCAATGAGGACCGGATTGTTCTTTGTGCGGCGCGA
>JAITGW010000025.1 GCA_031280325.1 Oscillospiraceae bacterium | reverse complement strand
TATCGAGGATTATACCCATAAGCAGAGCCTCAGCCTCGACCTTTAGTATCTCCTTGGGCTCCACGAGATACTGAAGCATTTCCGTGACAAGCTCACACGCGCTTGACGCGTATTGTTCGGTATACGTAAGCGCGGCGTTTTCAACGTACGTCGCGGCGCGCCGGTGATGGTCGATGACCGCTACGCGCGTGCAGGACAGCAGGAGGTCTTTACTCTGCACCTCTTCCGGGCGCGATGTGTCCACCACGACAAGAAGCGTTCTGCTGTCAGCGCGGATGATAGCCTCCTCGGATGATATGAACGTCTCGGCATAGGTCTCGTGGCTTTTCAGATGATCAAGCTGCGCCGCCGCCAGCGTCGCGAAGCGGTCAACGACGATATACGCCTGCTTGCCGCGGCTTCTCGCGATCGCGCACACTCCCGCGGCTGCGCCGACGCTGTCAAAATCGCTCATCCTGTGCCCCATGACAAATACCGAGCTTGAGTCGCTCATAAGCTCTCCAAGCGCGTTTGACATCACGCGGCTGCGAACCTTTGTGCGCTTCTCGGCTGCGGCCTGATTGCCGCCGAAAAACTCAAAGCTCAGCCGATTTTTAATAACGGCCTGGTCGCCCCCGCGCGACAGCGCCATCTCAAGGGCAAGCTGCGCGAACCGCGCCCCCTCCTCAAACGTCTTTGCGCCGCGTCCGATACCGATCGCAAGCGACGCGTGCGCCCCCGCGTCCCCGGAAATGCCGCGCACATCCTCAAGCACGGAGAATTTTCCGCGTATAAACGCGTCCAAATGCCGCTCTTCAAACATGAACAGATATTTATCCCTGTCATATCTGCGCAAAAACCCGCTCGTATCCCCTGTCCACGCGGAAATTTTCGCGTCAATCTCCGAAAGCATCTGTGATTTTGCCCGCTCGTTTAAGTTGTTGACCAAATCCTCATAATTGTCAATCGCGATAATCGCGGTCACAGGGCGTGACGCCGTATATTCCTCACGCGTTGCGTCATATTCCGTAACGTCTACCCAATACGCAGTCGCGACGCTTGGCGCTCCGTCATATCCGGACGCCCGCGACACCCCTCCATATACCTTAAATTTGCGGCCGCCGACCGCGATAGTGCGCGGGCACTCGCGCTTCCCCTCCATAAGCCAATCAGACGTGAAATCCGGAACAATGTCCGACACGCGAACCTCAAAAAAACGCTCCCGCGATCCGGTAATTTCATAGAATAAATCGTTGCACCACAGCAGATTCAATGTTCCCGAATCAAACACGACAATCGGCAGCGGCGAGCGCGTCAGCGCGTCCTGCGACGCTTCGTCCAGCTTTCCCGTAACGTCCTCAATATACCGTGACAGCTTGTCGGCGCTCCGGCGCGCGGAAAAGCGCGTGTAAATCGCCAGCAGCACGATAACTCCCGCTTCCGAAAGCGCGAGGATATGGTTCCCGTCGGTGAAAAAAAACGACAGCGCGGCAAAAATAAGCAGCAGTATGAAATACAGCCGCATGCTCGGCCGCAAAAATCTCGGCAGCTTATTTTTCATGCATGTCACCTCCGGTTATCCGCGCTTCCGCTTCAATTGCATTGCGTAATACAATATTCTTCTTTTTATTATGTCATTTTTCCGCTGTTGACCCGCCTGAAGCAGCGTTTTAGAAACATTTTTTCGGAGAGCTGAACGGTCGCGAGCGCCACTCCCTCCCCGAACATCTCCACACATATTCCTGCCGCCGCGAGCGCCGTTATACGCGGCCCGTGATATGCCTTGGAACCGGCTTTGCCTGTCCGCTGCGGATATTATACCACCATTTTTAACAGTCCGCAAGCCCCAAAACCGCCTGTGTTCAATGTTACTCGAACACAGACGGCGTAAAACGGACTACCCCCGTATGCCTTACGAAGCTGTTCCCGGTATCGTTTCAATTGATCTCCCGACGGGAACCCGGAAACGGCGGGAGGTCTCCGTCCCTCTCCGTTTTCATAACCGCGTTCCCGCAAAAAGCCACGGCTCTTTGCCCACGCAAACGTGAATGTGCCAAAGCTGCTTCGTGGTATCCTTCAGGCGCACAGCGTGTCACACAGTAGCCTCTATACCCCAACCTTATTCCGATTGATTAATTCTCATGACCATACCGTTGCCGTACCGGTCGGTCGGACGCAGCTCAAAGCCGAATTTCTGATAAAATTGTTCTTTGCCGCGGGTTGACGCAAGTTCTATCTGCATATCCCACCCGGGGTTCAGCTGTCCGTGCAAAAATTCCATTATCCGCGACATAAGCTCCAAGCCGATTCCTTGCCTTTGATAATCCGGCAAAACCATAACATCCTTTATTAGGGCTGAATCGCCGCCGTCGCACAAAGCTCTCGCGATTCCCACAGCACGGTCGGCGCAGCATGCCGTGACGGTGAATGCGCTGCCGTTCAATGCTTGCCGCGCCTGTTCAATCGGCCGCGCACTCCAGCCGACAGCTGAACGCAACGCGTTGTATTCCTCGGGCGATATTGCGTTTGTGTATGTGACAGACATTTGCCCCTCCTGTGACGCGCTTGGCAGCGGCAAGCACATCACGCCTTTTCACATTTGTCAACTCCCGGAACAGGGCGCCCTTTCTTCTCAGTAAGCCGTTCCTTCGGGCGCGTATATGGTTCGCGGCAGTTTTGATTTTTGTCTGGAAAACGCCATGGCAGACCCCTCAAACGGGGTCTGCACTCCGATTTGCCGCATGTGCGGAACGCGGCTGCGTTTTCAAGCG
>JAITGW010000132.1 GCA_031280325.1 Oscillospiraceae bacterium | reverse complement strand
GGTGAACACCGTGTTTCAGAAATACGCGCTGTTCACCCACCTTAACGTGTTTGAAAACGTCGCGTTCGGTCTGCGGCTTATCAAGCCGCGCATCTCCGAATCCGAAATTACGGAGCGGGTGATGGAAATGCTTGAAGTCGTCAGCCTCAAGGGCTTTGAAAAGCGGCGCGCCACGGCGCTCTCCGGCGGACAACAGCAGCGCGTCGCAATCGCGCGCGCGCTTGTGAACCGCCCAAAGGTTCTGCTGCTTGACGAACCGCTCGGCGCGCTTGATCTGCGGCTGCGAAAGGACATGCAAAACGAGCTTAAGCGCATACAGCAGGCGACGGGAATCACGTTTATCTACGTCACGCACGATCAGGAGGAGGCGCTTGCCATGAGCGATACGATCGTTGTCATGGACAGAGGCGAAATCCAGCAGATCGGCACGCCGGAGGGTATTTACAACGAGCCGGATAACGCTTTCGTCGCGGATTTCATCGGCGAGAGCAATATCGTTGACGGCACGATGATTTCCGACGGCGTTGTGGAGATTTTCGGACGGCGCTTCGCCTGCCTTGATTCCGGCTTTGATCCAAACGCGCCGGTTGACGTTGTCATCCGCCCGGAGGATGTGGACATCGTCCCCCTGCGGGAGGGTATGCTGACGGGACTTGTCACAAATATCACGTTTAAGGGCGTGCATTACGATATAATCGTTGACTTCAAAGGCTTCAAGTGGCTTATCCAAACGACTGATTTTTGCCCTGTTGACGCGAAAATCGGTATAAAGCTTGATCCGGACAGCATCCATGTCATGAAAAAGGGTCACTATTCCGGCATGTTCGGGGATTACAGCTCATACTCGGCGGAGTATGACGACATTTCCGACGCGGAGCTTGAGCCCGGCGAGGATGCGGAGGTCGGCGGCTATGAAGCGTAATCTGCGCGCGGTTCTCTCCCGCGCGGGACACGAGGCGGCAAAGCCGCGCACCATGGCGCACCCGTACACGCTTTGGATGGCGGCGTTCGTCGTCGTGCCGATTATTCTCATTGCCGCGTTTGCGTTCACCTCGCCGGACGGTGGGTTTACGTTGCGCAACTACGCGTCTATGGGCAAGTTTCTGTCCGTTTTTCTGCGCTCATTCTGGCTCGCGTTTCTATCCACTGTAATTTGCCTTATCCTCGGCTATCCGATCGCTTATATCTTCGCCCGGTTTTCGGGGCGCTGGCAAAAGGTCATGATGATGCTTATTATGCTTCCGATGTGGATGAATTTTCTCCTGCGCACCTATGCCTGGAAAGCAATACTTGAAACGCGCTCCGGTCTGCTCAACCGCTTTCTTGATCTGCTCGGCGTCGCCCCGCTGCATATTATGGATACGCCGGCAGCCGTCGTTATCGGCATGGTGTATAACTTCTTGCCGTTTATGATCCTGCCGATCTACTCCGTTATTGTAAAGCTTGACCGCAGCGTTATTGAAGCCGCGCAAGATCTCGGCGCCGCGCCGCGCGGCGTGTTCCGCCGTGTCGTGCTGCCGCTGTCGCTTCCGGGCGTGCTGTCCGGAATCACGATGGTGTTCGTCCCCGCGGTGTCAACGTTTGTCATCTCGAAAATCCTCGGCGGAAGCACGAACATTCTGCTTGGCGATTTGATTGAAATGCAGTTTCTCGGCTCCGCCTATAACCCGCATCTGGGCAGCGCGATTGCGCTCGTCATGATGGTCGTCGTCATGATATTCATGTATGTCATGAACCGCTTTGGCGACGGCGAAGAACAGGCGGTGATGATGTGACGGGAAAGGTTCGCCTGCAAGGCAAACTCTATACGGCGCTTATTCTTCTGTTTCTGTACGCGCCGATTTTCGTGATGATCACGTTTTCCTTCAACGCCTCAAAGTCGCACACTGTGTGGGCGGGCGTCACGCTTGACTGGTACCGCGAACTGTTTTCGGATAAGCTGATACTCAAGGCGTTCTATACGACAATCGCCGTTTCCGTGATCTCGGCCGCGTTTGCGACCCTCGTCGGCACATGCGCCGCCGTAGGTCTGTCAAATATGCGCCGCCGCTGGCGCACTCCCCTGCTGTTTGTGAACAACATCCCGCTCATAAACGCGGATATAATCACAGGTATCGCAATGTGCCTGCTGTTCGTCTTTTTGGGCGGCTTTTTGAAGTTCAAGCGCGGCTTCGGCACGCTGCTCGTCGCGCACATCACATTCAACATCCCGTATGTGATTCTCTCTGTCATGCCAAAGCTGCGTCAGCTTGACGACAATCTCGTTGACGCCGCAATGGATCTCGGCTGCACGTGGCAGCGCGCGTTCCGAAAGGTCATGCTGCCCGAAATAATGCCGGGCATAGTCAACGGGGCGCTCATCGCGTTTACAATGTCGATTGACGACTTTGTGATCAGCTATTTCACCGCAGGCTCTAAAACCCAAACGCTCTCCATGGCGGTATATGCCATGACGCGCAAGCGCATTTCCCCGGAGATAAACGCCTTGTCCACGATCCTGTTCGTATCGGTTCTGATACTTTTGCTTATAATCAACATCCGTGAGATACGCCAGGAGGAAAAGCAGAAAAAACTACTGAAAATCGGAGGAAAAATATGAAAAATAAAATTTGCGCGCTCATCGCGCTCTCCCTCGCCGCGGCGCTGCTCATCGGCTGCGCCAAAACGCCAGCGAGCGGCGATAGCACACCCGCGCCGTCCGCGCCCGCCGCTCTCTCCGGAGAGGTCAACGTATATAACTGGGGCGAGTATATCGACGAATCGCTCCTTGCGGAATTCGAGACTCAGACCGGCGTGCGTGTAAACTATATGACGTTCCAGAACAACGAAGAGATGTATGCCTCTCTGCGCCTCGGCGGGAGCGAGTATGACGTAATCATCCCGTCAGACTATATGGTATCGCGCATGATTGCGGAGGATATGCTCGAAAAGCTCGATTTCGCGAACATTCCGAACGCCGCTCTCATCGGCGACCGCAATAAAGCTCCGGAATACGACCCCGCCGGCGAATACTCCGTCGCGTACATGACGGGCACAGTCGGCCTGATCTACGACTCATCTTTTATTGCGGACGGCGACATCATTGACAGCTGGAGCTTTCTTTTCGATCCCGCGTATTCCGGCGAAATTCTGATGATCGACAACCCGCGCGACGCGTTCGGCATTGCGTTAAAATACCTGGGCTATTCCCTCAATACCACAAATAAAGATGAAATTCAGGAGGCATACAAGCTTCTCTCGGCACAGAAACCCCTGCTCCAGGCGTATGTGATGGACACAATTTTCGATAAGATGGAGGGCGGCGAAGCCGCGTTCGTTCCCTATTACGCCGGCGACTATATAACCATGAAAGAATCCAACCCGAACCTGCGTTTTGTTCTGCCGCGCGAGGGTTCAAACGTCTTTGCGGACGCGATGTGCATTCCAAAGGGCGCGGCAAACAAACGCAATGCCGAAGCGTTCATCAACTTCATGACCGCTACTGACTCCGCCGCGCGCAACATGGAGGTCACGGGCTATGTCTCCGCAAACGCAGAAGCCTCGAAGTCGTATGCCGAAAATTATGACGAAGCTGACCGCGCTGTGCTGTTCCCGGCGGACGACGAGCTGGCGGACTGCGAATCGTTTATAAACCTGCCGCAGGATATTCTGACGCTGTATGATGAGCTCTGGGTCTCGCTGAAAGCGTAAAGCCGCATAAAGCGCCGCTCCGCCGCTTATTTCCCTTTACGGACATAAGCGGCGGAGCGGTATTTTTTTGCGCCCGAACTATCCCCGCACATCCGCCCACGCGGCGCGGAAGCCGATGTCCGGGAAAATAAATTCCCGCGTCTCGCGCAGATACAGATCCCAAAGTCCGCCGCCATCGCCGTCAAACCACGAACCGCCCCGCGCCGCCATGCGCTCGCCATAGTTTCGCAGGAAGAAAAATCCGCCGTCGCGGTAATCGCCGCGCGGGAACAGTCCAAGCTGTACAAGGCGCGTATGCGGAGCGGCATTTTCAGCCGCCGTCATTGCGAAAAACGGCATGAAGCCGTATGCGCGGTGCGCCGTGTCCCGCTCTCCGCCGGCATAGTTTGGGTTTCGCACATCCACGTCGAGACGAAACCCGTCGCCGACAGCCCTGTTCTCAGGGGAGGAAATCCCGGGAGCCGCGCCGTCGTATTTATACGTACCCGGACTGCCCGGCATAACGAGCGCGCCGTTCTTGCCGATCGCTCGCCAACGACCGCTCGCCGCGCTCTCGTCCGCGTTCAGGGCGCTGTCGTTGTCGGGTATCACCTGAATTTCGCCGTCTACAATTCGCAAACCGGCGACAAAATCCCAGATGTTTCCACTTAAATCGCAGATCCCCGCCCATGTGCCGTCGTGCGTCCACGTCTGCCGCCCGCTGCCCGTGAGGGTTCTCATCTCGTTTTCCATGCCCTCCCCGTTATTTCCGCTCTTCACGAGAACCCCATGCTCGTGAATATCAGAGTGCGATCGGGAGAAGTTTGTGTTTCCCCGCGGTATCGTGCCGTTTTTCACGCACCAGTGGGCAATTGCCGCCCACTCCGCGTTTGTCATGAGATGCCAGCCGCGCCCCTTTGCGGCGCATACCTCCCGCGCCTGATCTATCGTGAGCGTGTGCGCCGGGTCGCGGTTTGGCAGACTGTACGCCCGCCCCCGCTCGACGATATTTTGATATTTGCTGATGTAAATACAGTCAAGCACTCTTCCTCCGACAACAAATGCCGAGCACGGCGCATCCTCCCCTCCGGGGATGACGTCCGACCAGCGAAACATCGGTATACGAACCATTACAGATGGCAGCCCCAGATCGTCAAGCAGCAGTGTGTTATTGCCGCCCGTCGCGGCTTCAAGCGCAAAGCGCGCCTCGTCAAACCCCGCCATTTTTTCCTACCTCCGAATGCGCCACAGTGTAAGCGTGACTTTGTCCGATGAGAACGTCTCGTAAACGCGCCGCAAAACGGGAAAGCCAAAATCATCCGCAATGCCGGTCTTTTCCACGCGCGACACACGCGCCGGTATATCCAGCTGCGCGACATATCTCCGCGCCGCTCCGGTCACAAGTCTGCCGCGCTCGTCCTCCGACACGTATACGCGCACGGGATAGTCCGCCTGAAGCTCCTCAAGGCACAGCGTAAGCTCGCCGCCAATAGTCAGGCGCCGTCCGCAAAGCTCATACGCTGCATACTGCCCGTCATTCTTGCAGATTACGTTCACGCGCTCGCCTCCGCAAGCACGGCATATCGTATCCGCACGTTTTTCGCAGAGCCGGAAAACGCGATCAGAAATCCGTTCTCCGCCGTGTTATACGCGCGAACCTCCCCGGCGTCGCCGTCGGCGGACAATATTTCTTTCATGACAAAATAGCGTCCGCCGGGTATTTCGGTTTCGAGCGCGACCGCCGTCTCCGAGTCGTTAAAAGGAAAGTCCCTGCTGTTTGTCAGCGTAATTACGCCTGTTTCCATGGAAGCCCTCCGTATAATTCTGTTCGCACCAGACTCTCTCAAAACGCAGCGGCGGACAAAACGAAATTTCCGTTTTGTCCGCGCATTTCTTGTTCTACATAAATCGGACAAGCATAAAAATCAGATTCTACAGCTCGTCTAAATGCAGCTTAACTCCCCCGTCCCGCAGCCTCACCTGAAGCGCCGCAACGTCCAGTCTCCGCACGTCTCCACCCATCGCGGCGGCGATTCCCGCGGCCTGGCCCGTGACGGCACAGGGCGGGATAACGCGCGTAATATCCCACATGGAATCCGTCACCGAAATATTGCGTCCCGCGGTAAGCAGATTCGATACCTGATCGCCGTAAAGCGTCCGGAACGGTATCTCAAAGGCCGGTCCGCGCCGCCGCCAGTCACCCGTCATGCCGATTGAATCAGTGAAAGGCTTGCGGTTCTCGCTCTCATCAAGCTCGTATTTCCCGACGATACGGCGCGACATTCGCACGAGCGGAATCGTCGAAATCGTGACCGGCACAAAGGCTTCGTCCTTTTCACGGAGCTTGAGAATGTCATTGTACATCTCGCGGTGCGCCGAGATGACGGCGCGCGAAAGCTCCGGTCCGTCCACGCCGGTGAAGCGCATGGATCCCAGACTTTCAACCTTGACCGCCTCGTACACGTCGCCTGCGGAGGGATTTGCGCCCTTTGATGGCACGGCTCCCGGCGCAATGTCCGCAAGACCGAACATTTTCAGGGAAACTTTTCCCCCGGTGAAATAATAATACCAGCTGGCAAGACCGTTGCCGCCCGCGTGCAGCGCGGTTTTCGCCCCGGCAAGGTGTGCAATATCCGCGTCTCCCGTCGCGTCAACGACGGAGCCGACATTGATCGCCGCACGACCTGATTTGCTTTCAACCACAACGGTATCAATAGCGTCGCCGTACTTTGTAACCTGGCACGCAAGCGTGCCGTAGAGGATGGTCACGCCAAGCTCAAGCAGCAGCTTTTCGATGCGCAGCGCGAACAGGTGAGGATTGAACTGCGTGATGTATCGTTCGCGGATCCTGTCTTCAAGGCTGCCGTCCTCAAGCCATGCCTTTGGATAATTCGCCTCGCACACATGCTCTATCGAGAGCTTAAGCAGCTCCTCACTGATTCCGAAGATTACCTGCCTGCCCTCTCCGTCGTCAAGCGGGAGATAAATCGTCACCAGTCCAAGCGTCGCCATGCCGCCGAGGGCAAATTCCCGCTCGAGCAGGATGACCTTCTTGCCGGCGCGCGCCGCCGCCATAGCCGCCGCGATTCCGGCGATGCCCCCGCCGGCGACAAGCACGTCACATGCGTGCGTAACCTCAATGCTGCGCTGGGGCTCTATGATAAAATCAGACATTTATTAACCGCCTATTCCGGAAATTTTATTGCCGCGGCGCCGCCCGTCAGCCCGCGTTTTTTGAATTTCTCACCCCATTTGCCGGCGGGACAGTATGAAAGGCACTTGCCGCAGTGATGAGATTCGTGGTGCTGCAAGCCCATTTCAGAAGGCGGCATTTTCGCCATCGCGGTGCCGACCTCCGCCATGGACGGATCGGTGTTGTTTGGATCAATGAAGTTCTCGCGGCCGCCATAGCGCGTGGTCATCGCGTGTTCCGCAAGGAAGCAGCGCGCCCAGTTGACCTGTGTGTAGTTATACTCCCTGTCGCCGACCTTCACGCGGCAACCGACTCCCTCGCCGTATTCCTCAAGCGCGCCGGTCGGACAGACCGCGGCGCAAATGCCGCATTTTTCGGGATTACAGAGCCTCTGTCCCGAGTACATCGAATCAGGCTCAAGCTCAAGCGTCGTGAGTATGACGCCGAAACGGTTGCGCGGCCCGTATTCCGGAGTGAGTATTATGCCCATCCAGCCGAATTCACCGAGTCCCGCGGCGGCGGCGGCGTGGCGGATACTTGTCTGCGCGCCGTTTGTCATCGGACCTGTGGACAGCGGCGTCGCAACCTCGCCGGTGCTCTTTTCGATAAACTTCGCAATGGCATAGCACCCGTATGT
>JAITGW010000110.1 GCA_031280325.1 Oscillospiraceae bacterium | reverse complement strand
TGTATCATATCCGCCTGACCGCGCGGTTCCCTCCGCGGCGCCGGGCGCGGCAGAGCTTCTCTCCTTTCGGAGAAGGAGGCGCGGGCGCGGCTGTCCGCCGCCAAAGCCGCATTTGCGGTTTATCGCAGCGCGCGAGCGTATATTTGCCTTTCCGGCAAGAAGAGACAGGCTAATTAATGATCCGCTCAGCCATGAATACCGCCGCGATGGTTTTTCCGTCGGGCACCGCCCCGGACTGTATCATTTCCCCAAAGTCGGCAAACGAAACCTCCTCCACCGATAAAAACTCGTCCTCGTCCGGGTGCGCCGCACCGCGCGTCAGCTCCGTCGCAAGGTAGAGGTGCAGCGTCTCGCTCAGAAATCCGGGCGAAGAATAGAATTTGCCAAGCGCGCGCCAGGCTTTTGCGGAAAATCCCGTCTCCTCCGCAAGCTCCCGCTTGGCACATTTCAGCGGATCCTCCCCCGGCTCCAGCTTTCCCGCGGGAATCTCCAAAAGCTCTTCCCCCACGGCATAACGGTACTGCCGCACGGCACTTATCTTTCCCTCGTCCGTAACGGCGACAATTCCGACGCCTCCGGGGTGATGCGCTACCTCCCTCGGGACGATTTTGCCGCCGGACAGCCGCGCCGTATCGCGCGTAACGCGTATTATTATGCCGTCATAAATCTGCTCGCTCGTGAGCTTTTCCTCATAAAACATCGCCCTACCCGTTCTTCCGCTTCGACGCCGCGCGCAGGCGCAAGCCGTGGTCAAGCTCATCCTTGCGCAGACGCAGGCTCTTCGGCGTGACCTCCAGAAGCTCGTCGTCGGCAAGGAATTCCAGACACTGCTCAAGGCTCATGTTCTTTGGCGTTATGAGGCGCAGCGCCTCGTCAGAGCCGGATGCGCGCATGTTCGTAAGCTGCTTTTTCTTGCAGACGTTAACCGTAATATCCTCCGGCTTCGGCGACACTCCGACGATCATCCCGGCATAGACCGGAGTGCCCGCGCCAATAAAAAGCTGTCCGCGCTCCTGCGCGCCAAAAAGCCCATACGCAACCGAATCCCCCGTCTCGAACGCGACAAGGCTTCCGGAGCCGCGGCGGGTTATTTCCCCCTTGAACGGCTCGTACTTTTCGAAAATCGTCGCCATGATACCCTCGCCGCGCGTGTCTGTGAGAAATTCGTTGCGGTATCCAAACAGTCCGCGGCTGGGAACGAGAAACTGAATTTTCATGCGGTTTCCGACAGTGTTCATGTCGAGCATTTCACCCCTGCGCGCCGACAGCTTTTCGATCACCGCGCCGACAGCTTCCTCCGGCACGTCAAGCACGACGCGCTCTACAGGCTCGCACATCACGCCGTCGATCTCCTGATTCAGCACGCGCGGCGGCGAAACCTGAAACTCATATCCCTCGCGCCGCATTGTCTCAATGAGGATTGAAAGATGCATTTCACCGCGTCCGGCGACGTTGAAGCTGTCCGAATTCGGCACCTCGGCAACACGCAGGGACACGTCCTTCAGCGTTTCGCGCGTAAGCCGGTCGCGGATATTGCGGGTGGTGACATATTTGCCCTCGCGCCCGGCAAACGGCGAGTTGTTGACGGAAAACGTCATCTCCATCGTCGGCGCGGAAATTTTCACAAACGGCAGCGGCGCCTGGCGCGCGCTGTCACAAAGCGTGTCGCCGATCGTAATGTCGCCGATACCGCTCATCGCGATGATCTCCCCCGCGCCGGATTCCGTCACTGCGGTGCGCCCGAGTCCTTCGAACTCATAAATATTCACCGCCTTGGCGCGCCGCGGCGCGCGCTCCGCGTGAAAGTCACAGACGCTGATTTCCTGACCCTGACTTATTACTCCGCGCTCGATCCGTCCGATTGCGATGCGTCCGACATATTCGTTATAGTCCACAGAGGATACGAGCATTTGGAACGGCTTCCCTTCATCCATATCCGGCTGCGGGATATACTCCAAAATCGTCTTGAACAGCGGCGTCAGGTCTTCGCCCGGGATCTCCGGTGAGTACGACGCGGTCCCGCGCCGCGCCGACGCGAAAATCATCGGGGAATCGAGCTGCTCGTCCGTTGCGTCAAGCTCAAGCAAAAGCTCCAGCACTTCGTCCACAACCTCGGTTATACGCGCGTCCGGGCGATCGATTTTGTTCACGACGACGATTACGCGGTGTCCAAGCTCAAGCGCGCGACCAAGGACAAAGCGCGTCTGCGGCATCGGACCCTCCGCGGCGTCAACAAGCAGCAGCACGCCGTTGACCATTTTCAGTATACGCTCCACTTCGCCGCCAAAGTCCGCGTGTCCCGGGGTATCGACGATATTTATCTTTACGCCGTCAAAGCATACGGAGGTGTTCTTTGCGAGAATTGTAATACCGCGCTCCCGCTCCAGGTCGCCTGAGTCCATTACGCGCTCGGTGACAGCCTGATTTTCACGGAAAACGCCGGATTGCTTGAGCATTTCATCAACCAGTGTGGTTTTCCCGTGGTCAACGTGCGCGATTATGGCGATATTGCGGAGTTTTTTCATGTGACGCTTCCTTTGTAATTAATATTTGGCATATAATTATAGCACACGGCACTAAAGATTGCAATATCCCCGAAGGAGCGCTGTGAAAAATTGCTCACAACGCAAAAACGCGCGGTTTCCCGTGCGCTTTTGCGTTGTTTGGCTCATACCGAGGCTATTGCCGCCGTCGCGTTCGCGCAAAAGCGCGCGGCAAAATCATACAGCGCCGCAAAGCTCACCGGCGCGCTCTCCGTTGGGCTTATGCGGCGCTGCGCCGTTTTTTAATGACGCGGTTCCCCCGTTAGTGCAGCAGCATATCAGGTATCGATTTACACAGCGACCTGAACGTCTCCCCGTCCATCGACTCATGCTCCAGCAGATAGCGCGCGGTCAGCGCGACAACATCGCGACGCTCGTCAAGAATACGCGCGCACTTTGCGGCCGCCTCATCGAAAATACGCTTAACCTCGTCGTCAATGAGTGCCGCCGTTTTTTCAGAATAGCTCTTTGTCTGCGAGAAATCACGGCCGATAAACACGCTCCTGCTGCTGTCGTCAAAGGAGATCGGTCCGAGCTTTTCGCTCATACCGTACTTTGTGACCATCGCCCGCGCAATAGCCGACGCGGACTGAATATCGCTCGACGCTCCAATTGAAATATCGTCAAGGAAAAGCTGCTCCGCCACGCGCCCGCCGAGCGCGGTAACGATACGCTCGAACATCTCGCTCCTGGATTGGAGGGATTTATCCTCATCGGGGCGATAGACGGTCATGCCGCCCGCCTGTCCGCGCGGGATGATTGTAATATGATGCACGGGATCGACGTGCTCCAGAAAATGCGACACGACGGCGTGTCCCGCCTCGTGATACGCGGTGAGCTTACGGTCTTTTTCCGTCACGACACGGCTCTTTTTCTCAGGTCCCG
>JAITGW010000103.1 GCA_031280325.1 Oscillospiraceae bacterium | reverse complement strand
GTTTATGCCGCGGGGGACTGTACTGAAAGCCGTGACGTCGTCACCGGCGACACAAAGGTAATGGCGGTGCTGCCGAACGCGTATTTACAGGGAGAATGCGCCGGGATAAACATGGCGGGCGTGGCGTTCACGTTCACAAAAGCCTTTCCGTGCAACGCGATCGGATTTTTTGGCAAGCATATCCTATCGGCGGGCAGTTATACGGGCAGCGTTTATGAATACCGCGACGGGACAAATTATAAGAAGCTGTTTTACGATAACGACAGGCTTATCGGTTTTATCCTCATTGGCGACAAACACCCGCAAGCGGGCGATATTCCGGCATATGACCGCGCGGGAATCTATACAAGCCTTATACGGGAGGGGACGCCGCTCTCCTCGATCGATTTTGAGAAAATCGCGAAGAGACCGGGACTTATGGCGTTCTCCGGCAAAGTGCGAAAAGAGTATCTTGGGGAGGAACGCTGACTATGAGTACGGTTTTTTCGGCCTTTGAGCTTGGATTTCAGGCGCTTAACGACGCCGTGCGCGCCGCGACGGGCGATATTGAGATACGGAACAGCTTTGGTGAGCGGTTCATCGCGGCGTCCGCGACGAGCGACAAACGCATTAAAATCAGCGGCACGCCGGGAAACGCGCTTGGCTGCTATCTTGACGGCGCGTTTGTCGAGGTTTTAGGCAACGCGCAGGACGCCGTCGGCGACACGATGAACGACGGTGAAATTATTGTCCACGGCAGAGCGGGAGACGCGCTGGGCTATGCCATGCGCGGCGGGATTATTTACGTTAAGGGAGACTCCGGCTATCGCACGGGGATACACATGAAGCAGTATCTCGACAAGCGGCCGGTCATTGTCGTCGGCGGCGGCACCGGAAGCTTTCTTGGCGAATACATGGCTGGCGGACTGCTGATTGTTCTCGGCCTGGGCAGCGGCGGCAAGCCGGAGATCGGCGGGTTTACCGGAACGGGAATGCACGGCGGGAAGATCTTCATCCGCTGCGATGCCGCGCCGGAGGGACTGCCGAGTCAGGTCGCCTGCGCCGTGGCTGCGGCGGAGGAAGTTGTGTCGATATCGGAATACCTAAAGCGCTTCGCGTCGCTATTCGGTGAGGACGCAAATGAGCTTCTGGGCAGCAAATATTACGTCCTCACGCCCAACGCGGCAAACCCATACAAGCAAATGTACACAGCGAACTGAGAGTCTGCTCTGCAGCAGCTCACTCGCGCCGGCGGATTTCGCGCCATAAAAAAGGAGAGTCTAATGCGCAACTCAACCGAGGATGTTCTGCGTTTTGTGAAGGATCGCGACAGCGACGTTAAATTTATCCGTCTTGCGTTTACGGATCTGACCGGGGCGGTGAAGAACATCTCGCTCGCGCCGGATTGCTTGCCGCGCGCGTTTGAGCGGGGGATGGAGTTTAACGCGGCAGAGTTCGAGGGCTTCGGCGGCGGGAGCGCGCTGCTTTTTCCCGATCCGGGGACGCTTTCGGTTCTGCCCTGGCGCCCGTCACACGGGCGCGTCGCACGGCTTTACTGTGAGATACGCGGACATGACGGCGTGACGGCGCCGTATGACACGCGCTCTCGTCTGCGCGCGGCGGCGGAGGAGCTTGATTTGCTGGGAATTACGCTGAGGATCCTGGTTTCGGCTGATTTTTACCTGTTTCGCACGGATTCCGATGGTAATCCGACGGACAGACCGTTTGACGACGGGGGCTATTTTGACATTTTTCCAAGGGACAAGGGAGAGAACGTGCGGCGCGAGATATGCTCGTACCTTTCCGAAATGTCGGTTTCGACGATCGCGTCGTATCACGCCGCGGGACCGGGACAGAACACGATTGCGCTTGCGGAGACGGACGCGCTGTGCGCGGCGGACAATATTCAAACGTTCAAGACGGTTGTCGGCGCGGTAGCGGGGCAGAACGGACTCGCGTCGCTGGAAGCCCTGAACGGCGCGGCGCTTTTGCCCGAAAGCAAGCTCGCGCTTCGCGTCGCGGTCAGCGCGCGCGGAGGCAAAGCCGCCATGCGGGACACGGATCTGCCCGCAAAGTGCAATCCGTACAAGGAAATCCTGAAGCTGGTGTCGAGCGCGGCGAATGGATAGCGTGCTTATCATATCTCCGACGGAAAAAAGCGCGGAGCAGATCCGCGCGATGCTTCCGGGGATAGAGCGCGCGGCGTCGGTTACGACGGCCGGAGAAGCGCGCAGACTGCTTACCGCGTCGGAATTTGACATGTTTGTCATCAACGCGCCGCTTGCGGACGAGCGCGGCGACGGACTTGCGAAAAGACTTGCGGAGCGCCTTTCCGGTGAGGTGATACTCATCGTAAAAGATGAAATTTTCATGGAGACCTCCGAAAAGCTTGCGGAGTATGGTATACTTACGGTGTCAAAGCCGCTGAACCGGACAACATTTTGGGGCGCTGTAAAGCTTGCGGAGGCGTCCCGCGCGCGGTTTGCGATAATACGGCGGGAAAATTTGAAGCTCCAGCAGAAAATTGAGGATATACGCGTCATCGACCGGGCAAAGTGTCTGCTGATTGCGAACATGAAGATGACCGAGCCGGAGGCGCACAAATATATCGAGCGGCAGGCGATGGATATGCGCGTCTCGCGGCGCGGGATCGCTGAGACGATTTTGAGGACGTATGAGATGTGACGGCGCGGCGAATGACGCGCGCGGCTTTATGAATGCACGGAGGGGCGGGAGGATAGATATGGACAGGCAAAAGGCGTATTTACTACTTGAAAACGGCGAAATGTTTGAGGGCTATTCCTTTGGCGCGGTCGGAGAGGTCACGGGTGAGACAGTGTTCACCACGGGAATGACGGGGTATCTTGAAACTTTGACCGACAAGAGCTATTACGGACAGATAATCACGCAGACGTTTCCGCTTATCGGAAATTACGGCGTGATACCGGCGGATTTTGAGAGCGCCGCGCCCGCGGCGAAAGGATATATAGTGCGGCAATGGTGTCAAGACCCCTCTAATTTTCGGAGCGAGGGAAGTCTTGACGTTTTTTTGAAATCTCACGGCGTCGTCGGACTGTACGGCATTGATACGCGGAGGCTTACGAAGCTGATACGGCAGTCCGGCGTTATGAACGGGAAAATAACAAATGTTAAGCCGGATCGCGTGACGGACGACATCCGCGTGTACCGAATCAAGGACGCCGTTGCGGAGTGCTCCACAAAAACCGTGTATTCGGAGCGGCCTGAGACGGCGCGCCGCCGCGTCGCGCTTATGGATTACGGACTCAAGGAGAACATTAAGCGCGAGCTCCTGAGGAGATCGTGCGAGGTCACGGTTTTTCCGCACGACACCCCGGCGCGCGCCGTAATCGAGGGCGGCTATGACGGAATTATGCTCTCAAACGGACCGGGAGACCCGCGCGATACTGAGAATTCGGTGATTATCGAAAATCTCAAAACGCTGTGCAAATCTGGGATTCCGATTTTCGGCATATGCTTCGGCAATCAGCTTCTCGCGCTGGCGCACGGATTCTCGATTGAAAAGCTCAAGTACGGACACCGCGGCGGGAATCAGCCCGCAAAGGAGATGGGCAGCGGGCGGACATATATTACGACGCAGAACCATGGCTACGCCGTCGTTTCGGAGAGTATTGACAAGACGACAGCGCGGGAGTGGTTTGTGAATGTAAATGACGGAACAAACGAGGGCGTGATTTATAAAAATGCGCCGGTATTCTCCGTACAGTTCCACCCCGAAGCTTGCGCCGGACCGCGTGACACGACGTTTTTGTTCGACAAATTCACGGCGATGATGGAGGCGCGGTAGCGGAAGGGAGCGGCATGGCGTTTGCTGAGATAAAACGCGCGGAGTTCATCGTCACCCGCGCCTGTACCGGGAGGTGCGGACACTGCTCTGAGGCGGCGGTCAGCGGTTACGGCGGAGGAATAGACGCCAAGGCTGCCTCGCGCGCCGTGCGCAGCTCAGCCGGGAGATACGCGGTGAAGTCCGTAATGACCTTCGGCGGAGAGCCGTTGCTGTATCCGGATGCGGTTTGCGAGATACACGAGGCGGCGCGGGCTTGCGGAGTTGAGGCGCGTCAGCTGATCACGAACGGCTTCTTTTCGCGGGACGCGGCTGAAATTGAGCGAACCGCAGCAAGGCTGTGCGCGGCGGGAGTGAAATGATGTTCTGCTCAGCGCGGACGCCTTTCATCAGGAGTATATACCGTTAGAGCCGGCGCTTGCGTTTGCGCGCTCGCTCATGTCAGAGGGGATTGCGCGTCTGCGTGTACACCCCGTGTGGCTCGTGAGCGAGAGCGACGGCAATCCGTACAACGAGGCGACGCGGGAGATTCTGAAAAGCTTTGCCGGCGTTGGTATATCTGCCTCCGGAGGGAACGTGATCTTTCCCGCAGGAAACGCGCTGCGCTGTCTCGCGGAATATTTTCCGCAGGGAGAGACTTTGGATTTGTCGGCGCCGTGCGGCGCAATGCCGTATACGAGCAGGCTTGACAGGCTTGAGTCGCTCTCCATAGAGGCGGATGGGGAAGTGCGGCTGTGCTGCTCGCTTTCTGTCGGAAATGTCTGCGAGGAGGATATTCTGCCGATCATCGACCGCTATGACCCGCGCGGCCGCCCGGAGCTTGCCGCGCTGACGAACGGCGGCGTCGCGGCGCTGATAGCTTATGCCGCGCGGCGCGGCGTGGCGTGACCGCGGATATAGGCGATTGCCGTTCGGCGTGCGGGATTTGCCGGAAGATTATGCCGATGCTGGCTTGATAATTACAGATGTACGGATATAACGGAGGATAAGCAACATGCCACTTGATAAATCCATTAAAAAGGTTCTCGTCATCGGCTCCGGGCCGATTGTCATCGGGCAGGCGGCGGAGTTTGACTATGCCGGAACGCAGGCGTGCCGTATTCTCCGCGGAGACGGACTTGAGATCGTGCTTGTCAACTCAAACCCCGCGACGATTATGACAGACAGCGCGATGGCGGACAAGATTTATCTCGAGCCGCTGACGCGTGACACGATTCGCCGCATAATCGAAAAGGAGCGCCCGGACTCGATCCTCTCCGGACTTGGCGGGCAGACGGGGCTTACGCTTTGTATGCAGCTTGCGCGGGACGGAACGCTGGAAAAATACGGAGTTCGGCTTCTTGGCTCGTCGCCGGAAACGATTGACAAGGCGGAGGACCGCCAGATGTTTAAGGACACGATGGAAGAGATCGGACAGCCCGTAATTCCCTCCGTTGTGGCGACTGAGCTGGATACAGCGCTTGACTTTGCGGCCGAGCATGGGTATCCCGTAATTGTCCGCCCGGCGTTCACTCTCGGCGGAAGCGGCGGCGGAATTGCAGCCGACGAAAAGGAGCTGCGCGATATCGCGGCGAACGGAATGGCGCTATCACCGATCGGACAGGTGCTCATTGAGATGAGCGTCGCCGGCTGGAAAGAGATTGAGTTCGAGGTCATGCGTGATAAAATCGGAAACGTCATCGCCGTCTGTTCCATGGAAAACTTCGATCCCGTGGGCATCCATACCGGCGACAGTATTGTCATAGCCCCGGCTGTGACGCTTGCTGACCGTGAGTATCAGATGCTGCGCACGGCGTCGCTCGATATCATACAGGCGCTGAAGGTAGAGGGAGGGTGCAACGTTCAGTTCGCGCTTGACCCGAATTCGTTTGAATACCGCGTCATCGAGGTCAATCCGCGCGTGTCGCGCTCATCCGCGCTCGCAAGCAAGGCGACGGGCTATCCGATCGCCAAGGTTGCGACAAAAATCGCGATCGGCTACACGCTCGACGAGATTCCGAACGCGGTTACGGGCAAAACATACGCGGCGTTTGAACCAACGCTTGACTATGTCGCGGTGAAGTTTCCCAAATGGCCGTTTGACAAGTTTGTATACGCAAAGCGCGATCTCGGCACGCAGATGAAGGCTACCGGCGAAGTCATGGCGATTGCCGATACGTTTGAAACCGCGTTGCTGAAGGCTGTGCGCGGAGCTGAAATCGGACTGCGCTCGCTTGAGCTGCCATCGGTGCAGAGATATACTGACGAAAAGCTTGCGGAAGAGCTTGCGCGCGTGACTGACGAACGCCTGTTTGTCGTGTATGAAGCTATGCGGCGCGGGTATGCCGTTGACGAGATATTTGCGCTTACGAAAATTGACCGCTGGTTCTTGCACAAGCTGAAGAAAATCCTTGACGAGGGTCCCGCGCCGGAAAACGCGCCCGTGTACAAGATGGTTGATACATGCGGCGGGGAATTTTCCGCCGAAACGCCGTATTTCTATTCAATACCGAACGGCGCGGAGGACGAGGCGCTGGAATTCGCCAGGCGCAGCACAAAGCCGCGCGTTATCGTGCTTGGCTCCGGTCCGATTCGGATCGGACAGGGGATTGAGTTTGACTATGCCTGCGTCCACTGCTGCCAGACGCTCAAGGAGCTTGGGTATGAGGTCATAATTATCAACAACAACCCCGAAACGGTATCCACGGACTTTGACACCGCCGACAGGCTGTATTTCGAGCCGCTGACGATTGAGGACGTTATGCGGGTTGTCGAGGTTGAGCAGCCTGAGGGCGTCATCGTCGCTTTCGGCGGAGGCACCGCGATCAAGCTCGCGCCGGCGCTGGCTGCCCTCGGTGTGAGCATCATCGGGGCGAGCGCGGATACAATCGACATGTGTGAGGACCGCGCGCGGTTTGACGCCGTGCTTGAAGAGCTGAACATCAAGCGCCCGGTGGGGCTGTCCGTCATGACGGCGGCGGAGGCGCTTGCCGCGGCGGCAAAGCTTGGATATCCCGTCCTGCTTCGGCCGAGCTATGTCCTTGGCGGGCAGAATATGATTATCGCCGGCAGCGACGCTGACGTGACAGAGTATATGGAAATTATCCTGCGAGCAAAGCAGGATAACCCGGTGCTGATCGACAAATATCTGTCGGGGCGCGAGATTGAGGTTGACGCGATTTGCGACGGGCGCGACGTGCTGATCCCCGGGATTATGGAGCATATCGAGCGCACGGGCATACACTCCGGCGACTCTATTGCGGTATATCCGAACATCAACATCGACGACGGACTTGCCGAGCGCATTTATCAGGAAACGCGCAGCATCTGCATGAAAATCAACGCGCGCGGGCTGATAAATATCCAGTATATCGTTATGGATGACGAGGTTTACGTCATTGAGGTCAATCCGCGCGCGTCGCGCACCGTTCCGTATCTGTCAAAGGTAACGGGGATCAACATGTGCGAGGCCGCGACAAAAGCGAGCCTTGGAATAAGCATACGCGAAATGGGATATGCTCCCGGCGTATACAAAACGCCGCCGTACACGTGCGTCAAGGTTCCGGTGTTTTCATTTGAGAAGCTTACGGACGTCGATACGCAGCTCGGCCCTGAGATGAAAAGCACGGGCGAGGTTCTCGGCGTAGGCAAGACGCTTAAAGAAGCCCTGTATAAGGGGCTTGTCGCGGCGGGCTATAAGCTGCAAAAAAAGGGCGGCGTGTTCATCACCGTCCGCGACTCCGACAAGCCGGAAATCGCGAAGATCGCAAAGAAGCTGGCGCGGCTGGGCTTTGAGCTGTACGCCACGAGCGGCACGGCAAACGAGCTTACAAAGAGCGGACTGCGCGTAAACACCGTCAATAAAATAAGCGAGTCGCCGAAAAACAACACAATGAGCGTAATTGAAAGCGGTAAACTGGCGTATATCATATCAACGTCCGAAACGGGCCGCAATCCCGCCGCCGACGACGTGAAAATCCGACGCCGCGCGACGACGCTGGGCATTCCGTGCCTGACGAGTCTTGACACGGCGGACGCCCTTGCGGAAAGTTTGCTTTCAGGGTATAATGAAATCAATACGGAGCTTGTTGACATCAACGCCATGAGGAGTGAGCGCATGAAGCTGGACTTTACGAAAATGCACGGCGCGGGCAACGATTATATCTACATCAACGCGTGGGACAGGGAGATAAACTGCCCGGAGTCGCTGTCGGTTATTCTGGCTGACCGCCATTTCGGAATCGGAGGGGACGGTGTTGTGCTTATTATGCGAAGCGACGTCGCCGACGCGCGTATGCGGATGTTCAACCTTGACGGCAGTGAGGGCGGTATGTGCGGCAATGCGATCCGCTGCGTCGCGAAATACCTTTACGATAACGGCATTGTGCGCAAGGACAGGCTCACGATCGAGACGAAGAGCGGCTTGCGCGAGCTTGAGCTGTATAAGCAGAACGGTCAGGTTTCGGCGGCGCGCGTAAACATGGGCAAGGCGGAGCTTAATCCGAAGAACATTCCCGTCGCGCTCGGCGGGGACACGGTTGTTGCGCGCCGCGTGAGTATTGCGGGGCAGGAGCGGGAGATTACCTGCGTGTCGATGGGCAATCCGCACGCTGTTTTGTTTGTTGACGAGCCGGACACGCTTGACCTTGAGAGAATCGGACCGGAGTTTGAGCATGACAAGCTTTTCCCGGATCGCGTGAACGCGGAGTTTGTTAAGGTTATCGACAAAAATACGCTGAAAATGCGCGTGTGGGAGCGGGGCAGCGGCGAAACGCTCGCCTGCGGCACGGGAATGTGCGCGTCCGTCGTCGCGGCGGTTCTGAACGGACACTGCGAAAAGGGCGCCGACGTGCGCATAATGTCTCCCGGCGGGGAGCTTGTAATTAACTATACCGACGAGGCGGTGTACATGACCGGAAACTGCGTCAAGGTGTACGATGGCACGATAGAGGTTTAGCGGCTGCAAAATCAGAACTGTACGAAGGGAGATCACAGATGAGGGATTATCAAAAGGAGCTTGAGGGACGAGTTAAGTTTATCCAGGGTGTTTTGGCGCAATCCGGCGCGTCCGGCATCGTATACGGCAACAGCGGAGGAAAGGACTCCGCGCTGGTGGGGATCCTTTGCAAAAAAGCGTGCGACAACACTGTCGGACTTGTTATGCCGATCTCGACGCGCAATTTCGACGCTGACAGGCGCGACGGGCTTGAGGTCGCGGAGAAATTCGCGATCGCGACGCGAGAGCTTGGACTTGCGGAGGTCAAGGAGAAATTTATATCAACGCTTGAGAACATCATCGATGTGGCGCCCATGGCGGGGGCGAACATCTCGCCGCGCCTTCGCATGATGACGCTGTACGCCGTCGCGGCGAGCGAGAACCGCCTTGTCGCCGGAACCGGGAACCGCAGCGAGGCGTATATGGGCTATTTCACCAAATGGGGCGACGGCGCGCATGACTTTAACCCGATCGCAGACCTTACCGTGACGGAGATTTATGAATTTCTGCGCTTTCTCGGCGCGCCGGACGCCGTGCTGGCAAAGGCGCCGTCCGCCGCGCTGTTTGACGGGCAGACAGACGAGGACGAAATGGGCATCACATACGCGAAAATCGACGCATATCTGTTAAACGGCACCGCGGCGGAGGTTGATAAGGCGCTCATCGAGAGCTTCCATAAAAAGGCGCTGCACAAGCTCAGCCCGATCATCACTTATACCGGGAATTAACGGAGGGCGGAACATGAGAGCAAACAGACATTTTTTTGAGCTTAAGGACAGTTATCTGTTCAAGACAATTGCCCAAAGGTTCGGAGATTACCGCGCCGCCAACCCGGACGCGGACGTTATCCGCCTTGGAATCGGCGACGTTACGCGCCCGATCGTTCCGGCTGTTACGGCGGCGATGGAGAGAGCCGTGCGCGAAATGGGAGATGAAGCGACGTTTCGCGGATATGACGACGGCGGCGTCGGATATCCGTTCATCAGGGAGGCGATCGCGGGGTATTACGCCGCGAAGGGCGTGACAGTGGAGGCTGACGAGATCATCCTCTCCGACGGAGCCAAGAGCGACGTTGGAAACATCCTTGACCTTTTCGCGGATGACGCGGCTGCGCTCATACCCGACCCCGTGTTTCCGGCATATGTTGACACGAATGTGATGAACGGGCGCAGGATACTGTATATGAACGCAACGGAGGAGAACGGTTTTCTTCCCATGCCGGACGAGAGCGTCAGAGCCGACGCGATCTATATCTGCTCGCCGAACAATCCGACCGGAGCGGTGTACAGCCGCGATCAGCTTAAAAAATGG